>NZ_JBEXLC010000257.1:0-6676 GCF_040609795.1 Nocardia sp. NPDC004604 | reverse complement strand
ATCCTGGAGCTGAAGTCCACCATCAATACGATGGTCGACACCTTGTCTTCGTTCGCCGACGAGGTCACCCGCGTCGCCCGCGAAGTCGGTACCGAAGGTCAACTCGGTGGCCAAGCCCAGGTGCTGGGAGTCTCGGGCACCTGGAAGAACCTGACGGAGTCGGTGAACTTCATGGCGGACAATCTGACCGATCAGGTGCGGTCGATCGCCCAGGTCGCCACGGCGGTTGCGCGCGGGGATTTGTCGCAGAAGATCCGGGTCGATGCCCGAGGTGAGATTCTCGAGCTGAAGGACACCATCAATACGATGGTCGACACCTTGTCTTCGTTCGCCGACGAGGTCACCCGCGTCGCCCGCGAGGTTGGTACGGAGGGGCGGCTCGGCGGCCAAGCCGACGTGAAAGGCGTATCCGGCACCTGGAAGGGCCTGACCGAGTCCGTCAACGTGATGGCGGACAATCTGACCGATCAGGTGCGGTCGATCGCCCAGGTCGCGACCGCGGTTGCGCGCGGCGACCTATCGCAGAAGGTCACCGTCGAAGCCATGGGCGAGGTCGCCGCGCTGGCGCAGACCATCAACACGATGGTCGACACCTTGTCCTCGTTCGCCGACGAGGTCACCCGCGTTGCGCGCGAGGTGGGCACCGAAGGCATCCTCGGCGGGCAGGCGCGCGTCCCCAATGTCGCCGGCACCTGGAAGAGCCTCACCGATAATGTGAACTCGATGGCGGGCAACCTGACCAGTCAGGTTCGATCCATCGCCCAGGTCACCACGGCCGTGGCCCGCGGTAATCTGTCGCAGAAGATCGACGTCGATGCGCGCGGCGAGATCCTGGAGCTCAAGACCACGATCAACACCATGGTCGATACGTTGTCGGCGTTCGCCGCCGAGGTGACCAGGGTGGCGCGCGAGGTCGGTAAGGATGGCCGGCTCGGCGGACAAGCCGAGGTCGAGGGCGTATCCGGAACCTGGAAGCGGCTGACGGAGAACGTCAATGAGCTCGCCGGCAACCTGACGCGTCAGGTGCGTGCGATCGCCGAGGTCGCGAGCGCGGTGGCGACCGGAGATCTCACCCGATCGATTTCCGTCGAGGCGCAAGGCGAGGTCGCCGCACTCAAGAACAACATCAACGCAATGGTGCAGTCCCTCCGCGAAACCACCCGCACCAACGAAGAGCAGGCATGGCTCAATACCAACCTGGCGCGGATGTCCGGACGCTTACAGGGTCACCGGGATCTCACCGCCGTCGCCCAGCTGATCATGAACCAGCTCACCCCGCTCGTCGGCGCTCAGTACGGGGCGTTCTTCTTAATGGAATCCGATGACTACCACGTCCGGCTGCGGTTGATGGCGGGCTACGGGCGCAATGCGGACAACGTCGTATTCGACCTCGGCCAGTCGCTGGTCGGGCAGGTGGCGCTGACCAAGAAGGCGATCGTGGTCGACCAGACACCGCCGGACTACGTCCGGATCAGCTCCGGTCTCGGGGCCGCGGGACCGGCCAACCTGATCGTGCTGCCGATTGTGTTCGAGGACCAGGTGCTCGGTGTGATCGAACTGGCCTCCTTCAGCCGGTTCACGCTGGTACAGCGAGATTTTCTCGAACAGCTGATGGAAAGCATCGGCGTGAATGCCAACACGATCATGGCCAATGCGCGCACCGACGCCCTACTAGAGGAATCGCAGCGACTTGCGGGAGAACTGCAACAGTCCAATGCGGCACTCGAGGAAAAAGCAGAGCTGCTGGTCCGCCAGAACCGCGATATCGAAATCAAGAACTTCGAAATCGAACAGGCCCGGCGGGAGATCGAGGAACGTGCCCAACAGCTCGGGCTGGCGTCGAAGTACAAGTCGGAGTTCCTCGCGAACATGTCGCACGAGCTGCGCACACCGTTGACCAGCCTGCTGATCTTGGCGGGCATACTGGCGCAGAACACAACCCGGAATCTGACCGCGAAGCAGGTCGAATTCGCCAACGTGATCCAGTCCGCAGGCAAGGATCTCCAGCAGCTGATCGACGACATCCTCGACCTGTCCAAGGTCGAGGCCGGGAAGATGGACATTCAAAGGGAGTTCGTGCCGCTGCGGCAGTTGCTGGAATACGTGCAGACCACGTTCCGGCCGCTGATCAGCGAGAAGGGCCTCGAGTTCGACGTCGATGTCGAACCGGGCGTTCCCGCTCACCTCAACACCGATGAGCAGCGGCTGCGGCAGGTGCTACGCAACCTGCTGTCCAATGCTGTCAAGTTCACCGACAAAGGCATGATCCGGCTCAAGGTATGGCGGCAGGACGACCGCATCGCATTCTCCGTGAGCGACACCGGAATCGGCATCGCAGAGCAAAACCTGGAGGCCATCTTCACCGCGTTCCAGCAAGCCGACGGCACCACCAGCCGGCGATATGGCGGTACCGGCCTCGGCCTATCGATCAGCAGGCAGGTGGCGAACCTGCTCGGTGGCGAGATTCGTGCCGAAAGCCGACTCGGTGCCGGGAGTACGTTCACGCTCCATATTCCGGTGACACCGCAACTGGAGGTCGCGGCCGAGTCGAGGACGCGGTCGAAGCCGATCGATCGTTCCGTACTTGTCATAGAAGACCAGGAGAGCCGGCCGCTGACCCGGCTGGTCCGTGGGGTCGTCGGGGCACTTGCGGACACCTCGGGGACGGTCCGCATCGAGTCCGTCGGTAGCGCCGACAAAGCACTCGCGGCCTTGCCGGCCCATCCATATCGGTGTGTCCTGCTGGACGCGAGCCTGCCCGGCGTCGGCACGGCGGAATTCCTGCGTCGCCTGCGCGAGGGCGCGGAGTCGAGAAGTATTCCGCTGCTTGCACATCCGGTCCGTGAACTCGATCCTGACCAGGAACGGCTTATCGAGACGTACGCCCGGGACCATCGGGTCGAACTGGTGGCTTCGCCCGATGAGTTCTGCGAACGGTTCATCCTGCTGCTGACCCATCCGCACCGGACGGAGCTCGAAACACCGGCGCGCCCGGCAGGGCAGCCCAGGCTGGCCGGACGCAAGGTCCTGATCATCGATGACGATGCCCGCAATGTCCTGGCGATCGCGGGAGTGCTGGAACTGAACGGGATGTCGGTGGACCACGCGCCCAACGGACGAAAAGGCATCGAAACACTGCAGGCCAACCCGGATGTCGATGTCATCGTGATGGACGTAATGATGCCGGAGATGGACGGATACGCAACGACCGCGGCGATACGGGGAATGCCCCGCTTCGACCGGCTCCCGATCATTATGGTCACCGCGAAGGCCATGGCGGGCGATCGGGAGAAGAGCTTGGCATCCGGCGCCAGTGACTACATCACCAAGCCCGTCGACCCCGACGAACTGCTGGAGTGCATCGACCGGTGGTTGCAAGCCGTCGACCGGCCGGGCGGCGAACCAGCCCCGGTGGCAGAACTCGATGTCCGTGCATAGGCCATAGCGTCGATCGCAGCCGCCCAACCGCGCCGCCGTCACTGCCCACCTCGCCCAGTCCGCGACCGCGCCAGCCGAATCCCGTGCTCAGTCGTCTTCGGTGTCGTCTTCCGGCCAGCCGTCCTCGATGATCAGTCGGCCGGATTGCATTGCCCGCGTGTACTGTTCGGCGACCAGGTCGGTGGGGTAGGTGGGCCAGTAGGAGACTGCGCCGGTTGGTTTATCGATGACGCAGACCGAACCGCCAATGGCCGGGGGGAGCGGGTGTCTGTGCGGATCGATACCCGGGGGCGGCGCGAAGATGGCCACGACCGTGAAGCACGAATCGAATTCGGTGAGCAGATTGGAGATACCGCGGTCTGCGTCGTCGGCCCTGGACAGGTAGTGGTCGGCGATGCGTTGTGCCTCGGCGAGATCCACCGGGATGGTGGCCTCGGTCGGGTAGGCATGGATGTCCATGACCAAGAACTTACGGTCAAACATCAACGGGCCGTGGTCATTCGAAGTGGACGGTGGCGACCATGCGGCGGGCCAGGGTTTCCGGGTCCGAACCGTTGGCCAGCGGCGAATCCTGTAGTGCCCCTTCGCGCCAGAGCGCCGCGAAGCCGTGCACCAGCGACCAGGCGGCGAGGCGGGTGGCTTGTTGCTGTTCAACGGTGTTGTCGGGCTGCATGAGCGCGACACCGGAACGCAGGGCCGCGCCCGCCTCGGTGCGGGCGGCAATCAGGCGTTCGTCATCGGCGTGCAGGAGTTCGCGCCGGAACATGACATCGAAGTGACCGGGATGTTCTCGGGCGAAACGGATATAGGCGACCGCGATCTCGCGGAAGTCGGGTCCGGCCCCGGCCAGCTCCGCGGCGAGCAGACCGAAACCTTCGATGGCCAGCGCGGTCAATAGCCCCGCGCGATCACCGAAATGGTGCGCGGGGGCCGCGTGCGAGACATCGGCCCGGCGGGCCAACCCGCGCAGGGATACCGCGTCGACGCCGTCGGTCGCGATCTGGGCGGCAGCCGCGGCCAGGATGGTGGCCCGCAGATCGCCGTGGTGGTAGCCGCTCTTCGCCATGTCTCGATGGTGGCCCAAAATCTAGCCATTGACAAGTTTCCAGCTCGAACCTAATCTAGTCACTGTCAAGATTAGGTGCTCGACCCACAGGAGACTCTGATGGCACCGCTGGTTGTTCTCATCGTCATCGCCGGACTGGCTCGGTTCCTCGGCTGGGTCGGCAACCTCGGTTGGCTGGACTCCTGGCCGCACGCCGCCGCGCTCGGACTGGCCGCGATGTTCGCGCTCACCTCCAGCGCGCATTTCCTGGAGCCCAAGCGTGGCGCACTGGTCGCGATGGTGCCGCCGCGGCTGCCCAATCCGGCGGGCTGGGTCACCTTTACCGGTCTGCTCGAAATCGGCGGCGCGATCGGTCTGCTGATCCCGCCCACCGCCAAATTGGCTGCCGCGGGCCTGATTCTGCTGCTGATCGTGATGTTCCCGGCGAATATCCGTGCGGCGCGCGGTGATATCGGCATCAAGACCATGCCGCTGCCGCTGCGCACCGTCGTGCAACTCGTCTTCCTCGGGGCAGGCGCGCTCGTGCTGCTCGGCTGATCGGCGAAATCCAGCGCCAGCACACCGGAATTCGGTGTGCTGGCGCTTGCCTGTGTCGTCCCCGAGCGTCCGGCTAGCCTCCGTCACGGTGGTGCGGGGCAGTATCCTTCGACGGGCACGAGTTCCGCGGCCGAGAGGGTATCGATGTCCTCACTGATTCCCGAAGCCGTCGCCTGGCTGGTGCTCGGCTACATCGGTGTCATTACGGCCGGGCGACTGATGCTGTTGCGGGACACGATCATCGATCAGCTCGTCAATCGGATGCTGCTGTGGAGCATTGCCGCCATGCTGCTCTACCGCTGCGCGCCGATGCCGAGCATCACCGGTCTGCCCACTGCGCTATCGCTGGGCTGTGTCGTGATGACGACGATGTACCTCTATGTCATGGCGCGGTATATCGTGGCCGAGACCGAGCCCGCCGCCGTATGGCGTCGGCACCGTCGGTGCGGTCTCGTCGCCGCGGTGGCGACCGTCGTCATGGTGGTGTCCGGGATGGCGGCCGAGGACAACGGGCGACCGGTCGATCTGGGCGTGCACGGGCCCGCGGCGATCTTCGGATTCGCCTATGCCGCTCCGCTGGCGGTCAATATGGTCGTCTTCCAGTTCGCGGGCATCCGTGAGCTCCGCATCGGCGACCTCAGCGCCAAGGGGCAGTTGGTCTGCTGGCTGCTCGGTATCAGCGGCGGCTTCGTCTTGGTCAATCAGGCTTTGTCCCTGGCGCAATTGCTGACCGGTTGGCCCGACCTCGGCCCGCAACTGCCGCGCGGGGAGCTCGATTTCGTACTCTGCCTGGTGCTCGACGTGACCCTGCTCGCCATCCCACTGCTCAGCGCACTGCTCGCGCTGGCGGGATGGGATCGGGACGGCCGGATCTGTCGCCGATTGCGGCCGCTGTGGCGCGACCTCACCGCCGCGGTCCCGGAGATCGTGCTGCCCGCCGACGCCCGCCGCGGTGCGGATCCGGCGACCCGCCTATTTCGGATGACCGTCGAGATCCGTGACGCCCTGCTCCACCTCGGCTCCTATCTCCCGGCCGAACCGCACCCTGCATTCGAATCCGACTGGGAGATAACCGATTACGCTCGCCGGCTCGCCCATGCGGCCCGCGCTCGAAAGGCGGGCAGCGTGCCGACCGTCGCCGGGGCCGGACCGCGACTGCCGCTGGTCGGGCACGATTTCGACGCCGAACTCCGGCATCTGCTCGGTCTGGCCCGCGTCTGGTCGCAGACCAGGACAGCGATGGGATGAGCCGATTCCCAACGCGCGCAGGAGATCACGTCGCGCCCTAGGCTGTACCCCATGACGTACCAGACCGTATCCCAACAATTCGACCTCGACGTCGACGGTTCACCGATGACCGGCTACCTCGCTCGGCCGGAGGGCACGGCGACGTTTCCCGCGGTGCTCGTCGGGGCCGAACTGTGGGGTTTGACCGAGGACGTGCGGCAGATCGTGGATCGGGTCGCGGCGCTGGGCTATGTGGCCTTCGTCGTGAACGTCTATCACCGTTCCGGTCCGGAGACCGCGGCTGGCCTGGCCGAGACCGACGAAAACCGGACACGTGCCTTCGGGTTGCTCGGCGAGTTGACCCGCGAGGGCGTCGAGGCCGATTTTCGAGCCGCCATCGCCTATGCC
>NZ_JBEXLC010000256.1:0-7048 GCF_040609795.1 Nocardia sp. NPDC004604 | reverse complement strand
TCGGCCATTCGACCGGGCGCAGACGGCAGCGGCGTGCGGCGGGCCGGTCGCGGCGTGGCTGGTTGATCGGCCACACACACGCCACGCCGACCATCGCGAAGGCGCCGCCACCGATGACCGCGAGGACGCTGTGCACTATTTGCCACGGTCCCATAGCCGTTCATTTCTCGACGCCGTTGCCGGGGCAAGTCGGCGGTAACACCAGTTGAGCGAGCCCGTCGAGCACTTGGTGCAATGTGCGGAGTTCGGGTATGCCCTCGGGGAGGGAGCGGTCGACGGTGTCGATTGGAAAGTCGATGCCGCGCAATCGCGCGCGTTCGCGCGGGCTCGACTGCGGTGGTGCGATCCGGCCGTGCTGCACGAGCGTGTAGTACGCGACCCGCTTCCACGCACACCGCTGGATCCGGCATGCCCGGTGTCGGCGCATCTGTGCGTGCGCCAATTCGACCTCGGCGAAGGCGCAGATATTCGGTGGGTTGAGCAGAGCGTCTTCGGGCATCACGCCACCCCCGTCTCGACGTCGGGCACGCGCTGCGCTGAGCGCACCCAAGTGCCTTGCGGGCAAACGGTTTCCAGGTCGAATCCGGCGTCGCAGACCAACGCGGGGCAACAGTCGACGTGACCGAGGTCGAAGACGACGATCACCCGGATTTCGAGGCCAGCCGCTATGCCGAGCGCGTACCTGATCGGGTCGTCGACATCGGCAGGCGGCCGAATCGTGTACACGTACTGATAGCCGAGTGCGTTCGCGTGCCGCTGCACATCGAGTGCATGGCGAGGTGCATGCAGGCCGGATACGTCATTGCGCACGAAGCCAATGGCTTTCGGCTTGTCGCCCGCAGTGATCGTCTGCGGGGACTCGGTGGAGTGCGTGGGTGTCATGGTTCCCCCAGAACCTGGTTGGTGTGCTGGTCGGTGGAGCGTGCGGTGCTTTGCCCGCGAGGCGGGTGCGCCTTCGGTAGCCACTCTCGAAGCGCATGTTCAGCTCACACCCTTGGAGGAAAGTTCACAATCTTAATGTGGAAAATAGTTCACTTCGAAAAAACGGAGTAGCCTACCTGCGAACGGGAGTTTTAGCTGGTCAAGTCAAGGAGGTCATCGCATGCCCGCACAGCCTGCCGCCCCATCGGTCCCTCGCCGTCAGGTGGCACGCATCCTGTCCAAGCTGCATCGAGAATCCGGGCTTTACATCAAAGACGTGGCGGAACAGGTCAACCTGCATCACGTCACGGTGACGAAGATGCTCAAGGGGCAGCCGTGCAAGCTCAAGCCGATATACATCGACAAACTCTGCGATATCTACCGAGCGACACCTGAGACCAGGTTAAACGTGAAGACCCTTGCCGCAGAGGCCGAATCGGCTCGGGGTTGGTGGCACGCCTTCAGTGACACTGATTCGACGGACAAGCTGAGCACGTACATCGCCCTCGAGGGAACTGCCAGTTCCCTCGCGATGTACCAGAGCGCCCGAATCCCCGGTCTGCTGCAGACCGAGGACTACGCCCGCGCCTTGCTCCGCACCAGCCCTGACCTGACGCCCGAGGAGGTTGAACGCCATGTCCAGGTCCGGATGGACCGACAAGCCGTTCTCACCGAATCCCAGCCGAAGTTGGATGTGATACTTGATGAGAGCGTGATCCGTCGACCGCTCGGTGCGCCCGATCTTGCCGCCGGTCAGATGCGCCGCATCATCGAAGTTTCCGCGCTGTCCAATGTCAGCATTCGGCTCGTGCCCTTCGATGTAGGCATCTATCGCGGTACTGAGGCAGGCCCGTTCATCATCCTCGAATTCGCCGGGACAGCCGACCTCGAACCGGAACCTCCAGTTGTGTACATCGAAGCTGGAGTCGGGAGCGATCTGTACTTCGAGAAGCCCGAACAGGTCGCCCGGTATCGTCACTCTTGGGCCGACATAGAGCGGTCCACGTTGAGCGTGGGCAAGACGCGCGCTTACCTGTCCAAGATCGTGAAGGAGTTACCTCGGTGAACACCGAGTGGTTCAAGAGCAGCTACAGCACCCAGACTGGGGAATGTGTCGAAGTCGCCTTCCTCGATCACGGGATGGTCGGAATGCGCGACAGCAAGAACCCGACCAGCCCCGCGTTGGTCTTCACGCCCGCCGAATGGGATGCCTTCACAGCGGGCGTCGCGGACGGAGAGTTCGACCGAAACGCCTGAGCCTGGCGCAATACCGAGCACCACAGCGGCCCCATCCTGATGAACTCGATGTCGCGATGGGGCTGTCTGCTGTCTCAACCTCTGTCGAATCCGAACTCGTGCAGAGCTTCTGATCTTCGGACCGGCGCGTCGTAGGAAGAGTCGATATGTGACCCATGTCGGCAATATGCGTGAACTCGGAGTCCTATAGTCCTGGCCAGGAGAAGATCTTGGCTTGGGCGGGTGCCTGCTGTGGCAGGTTCGCTTCCAGGTCTTGGTATTTCGCCGCCTGCTCGGTGTCGACACCGGTGATGCGCTCGCGGACGGTGCGGAACAGGGTCTGGAAGTCTTCGATGACCTTGTAGTGCGACTCCATCACTTCGTATACGCCGTTTTGCGAGCCTCGGGATTTTTCACGCCACCGCTTGACCATCGTCTTGGCGGAGATCAGGTCTCGGTCGCCCTGCGAGGCGAAACCCTCACCCAGGCCCCACTTATCCTGCTGTGCGATCTGGGTCATCGTTGTCTGGATATCTCGGATCTGATCCTTGAAGTATTCGCAGTCGCGGTCGATATAGACGAACTTCTCGAGGTCCATCCGAATCGTCAACCGGCCCTCACGGGCCTCGGTGATCAGATTCGCCAACGGGGTCGCTGGAGGCGCTTCGTTTGCCATGTGGTTCCCTCCCAATTCGGTTCGTGGAGCACTGCTCAGGCGGTGGCAGGCAGGCTGGGTACAACCTTCTCTGCCAATCCCCGGGCGAGCACGCACGAGTCGATGCTGCCAGTGTCGCGATTCGAGGGCGGATTATTCAGGTTGAACTCGAGACTGCCGCCCTTCATTTCGACGTCGACCGTGCAGGCTTCTTTGATGTAGGGACCGTCGAACTGGCGTGTCGAGATGGCGCGGCGGCCGTTGATCGTGAACTCGGTGGTTTCAGGGAAGTTGCGGCTACGAATAAGGTCGATGGTGAGATTCGTCGTGCGGATGCTCACTCCGTAGCCGTTTGACCGCACCCATTGACATCCGACCCACCGAACTCCGCCGCTCGCACTGTCGTCGACGGTGTGCTTGTTGTGCAGCTTCTCTGAATCCAAAACGTCTTGCGGAACGTCTTTACAGGGGTCATAGGTGCGTGGAACATCGGCGGCCAGCGACGGCCCTGCGCTCGTGGAAGTGGAGACCGGTTTCGCATCTCCGCCAGTCGATGACCCACACCCGGACAGCAGAACAACAGCACCAACCCCCAACGCAGCGCCGAGAAGTGTCTTCCCCCTGCTGATCATCCATTCCTCCTGGTCGCCTGCAGTGTCGGCGGCATCGATCAGGACTGGCCCGGCTCCCGCCCCCTGTTCAGTTGGTTCGACCGTACCGGCCGGTTGATCCGCCTACAAGCGACGCACGCGCGAGTTCCCGGCCCTGGCGGCCGTGGCTTCAGTGCGCCGCCGAAATCCGGACCGCGAAAGGTTTAGTGGGACTGGAATATTCCCATGGCCTTCGAGGGCGGCACCATCATTCGACGTCGGTAGCATCCGTCGGTGTGAGCGACGGGGGACGCCAGCCTCTGGCCAGCGGATCTCGGTGGTGCCGGAGCAGGTCCGTGAGGTCGGTAAGTACGTCTACGAATTGGCCGAAATCCTGCGCACGGCATTGGATTCCGCGGTCATGGACTGCATGCCATTGCCGAGCAGCCGTGCCGCGGAGGTGTCGTCGGCGGCGGTCAACTCGTGAAGTCCATTTCCGCTGTGCAGGTCGGTGTTCGGCTCGAGGGAGACGACACCACGGGCAGCGCCACAGCCATAGCGCAGCTCGCCGGGCTCAGGTACGCCAGGAAGCCACGAATCCTGCTGGGATTTCGAGCCTCTGCGGAATCACCTCGAGCGCGGCAGAACTGCCGGAGTAATTGGACATGGGCCCTCCTCCGTCGCGTTCAGTCGGGCACTGCCGGGCAGCAATGTGGCTCTTCACAGACGGGGTAGTCGCGGCCCGAAGTCGCCGGTCTCGAGCAGGGACCTGGCGATGTAGTTGGTGCGGTTGCGGAAGCCGAGAGTGATCGTCCGGTGGCGTTCGGCCTATCAGGCGCGGTCGTGGAGAGTGACCTGGTAGCCGTCGGGGTCGGCGAAGGTGAATGTCCGACCGAAGGGGCCGTCGATCGGTGCGGAGACGATGGTGTGACCGTCGGCGACGAGAGCATCGTGAATGGCCTGGACGTCTGTGGCGTGGAGCCAGATCGCGGCACCGATGCCGGGCTGAGCAACGGATGCGAGATCGGTGCCGGGAACGACGTCGCGGAGTGCGAACGCGATCGGCTTCGTCTCGAAGACGACGGCGTGCGGAGGTCCGGCCGGTGAGCGGACGAGGCCGAGGTACTGCTCGTAGAACGCCTGCGAAGAGTCGAGGTCGCGCGCTTGGAGCGAGATGAAGTCGGGGCCGGTGGCGGGCATGATGATGCTCCTTCCTTACGTGTCAGCATTCTGACACGGGTTAATCTATGTCAGAATTCTGACATGAGTCAAGACGGTGTCGGCGTCGATCTGGAGACGTCACTGGGCTACCTGCTGAAAGAGGCGTCGAGCGTCCTCCGCGCAGCCATGGAGGAGGTGCTGCGGCCGCTCGGGATGAGCGTGACGCACTACTCCTGCCTCGAGCTGCTGGCTCAACGACCGGGCTTGTCGAACTCCGAGCTCGCGCGAGGCGCGTTCGTGACACGGCAGACGATGAACGTGCTGCTCCAGGCCCTGGAACGAGACGGTTACGTGACCAGGCCTGCGGAGGCACCCGTCGGGAAGGTTCTTCCCACGCGGCTCACGCCTCGCGGCCGACGGAGCCTCGAGAAGGCGACCGTAGCGGTCCGGTCCGTCGAGGTCAGAATGCTGGCCGGCATGACCGAGACCGAGCAGTCGGCCGCGTTCCGGATCCTGCGGGGCATGATCCATTCCCTGCGCGATGGCAACGACGGTGCATAGCTCGTTCCCCGCCGCACGTCTCGCCGCGCCCGGATAGGAAGTGCAGCTGAGCATGAAAATCCGTGCAGGCAACCTCGAAACCGACAGACCCCGACTACACCCTCGCCGAGGGCGCGGTGAGTCCGGCCTTGCCCGCGCCGTCGTGGTTGTGCCGTCGCGAGCACGCCGTGCGGCTTCACCGGGGCGATCCCGGCGTGTCACGCTGTTGCCGGGGCACCGTAAATGCGGCGGTCGGCGTCGGGCGTGGTGCCTGCACGAGGGCGGCGGCAGCGAACGCCAGGCGGCGAGGCGCCAGCAGCAGCCAGTGGGAGCGGCCATCTGCGGTGAGCCAGCAATGTCCCCAGCCGGCCTGCGGCGCCCGACTGTGAAATCCGGTCGATGTCGATGATCAAGAGGTCGAGGCGGGGACCTGTTCGGATGGGCAGTCGATGGAGCACCGTGTTCCGGCGGTCGCGCACGCGGCGAGTGCGATGCCCTGCGGGTAACCGTAGTGCAAACGCGCTGTCGGCGGATGCGGCAGTTTGCTGATCTGTGCGATGTCGCGAGCGGTGGCGAATGTCGAGCGGAACTGCGCTGCTCAGCGCGGGTTTTGTGGTGTCGTAGGTGCTGGTCCGGAGTAGCCGCGATGCTTGCGAGGACCCGCGCTCGAGTGCTCGGTCGGAGAGCTCGCCGATCGCCCGTGCCCTGATTGTTATGGCAAACAACAAATATCTTTGCGAAACCGTTGTGCACTACGTCACAGTGGAATATGTTGCATCGAACAACATTCGCTCAAGGCTCGACCACCTGGTACCTAGCAGGTGGTGGTTCAACGAAAGGCTCGCCCTCATGCGTAAGGGGATCCTCGGCATCGCGGCCGTATCGGTTGCGCTTCTCACCTCGCTCACTGCCTGCGGGGACAACAACAAGGACGCAGGTGGTGGCGGCAGCGCCAAGATCGGCGTGATCCTGCCGGACAGCAAGACCTCCGCGCGGTGGGAGACGGCGGATCGCAAATATCTGCAGGCGGCGTTCGACGCGGCGGGGATCAAGGCGGATATCCAGAACGCGCAGGGGGATAAGAACGCCTTCCAGACCATCGCGGATCAGATGATCACCAACGGGGCCACGGTGCTGATGATCACCAACCTCGACAGTGGGACCGGCAAGGCCGTGATCCAGAAGGCGAAGTCGCAGGGCGTGACCGTAATCGATTACGACAGACTGACTCTCGGCGGTGGGGCGCCGTTCTACGTGTCGTTCGACAATGTGAAGGTCGGCAAGCTGATGGGGGATGGGCTGGCCAAGTGCCTCACCGACAAGAAGGCGGTCAACCCGGTCGTCGCCTATCTCAATGGCGGACCGACCGATAACAACGCGACGCTGTTCAAGAACGGCTACGACAGTGTGCTGAAGCCGAAGTTCGATGCGGGTGAATACGCGAAGGGCCCGGATCAGGCGGTGCCGGAGTGGGATAACACCACGGCGGGCACCATCTTCGAGCAGATGCTCACCGGCACACCGAATCTCGGCGGCGTGGTCGCGGCCAACGACGGCCTCGGCAATGCCGCGATCGCGGTGCTGAAGAAGCAGAAGCTGAACGGCCAGGTGCCGGTGACCGGCCAGGACGCCACCGTGCAGGGCCTGCAGAACGTGCTGGCGGGCGATCAGTGCATGACCGTCTACAAGGCCATCAAGCTGGAGGCCGATGCGGGCGCGAAGCTGGCGATCGCACTGGCCAAGGGGGAGAAGGGCGAGGCGAACAGCACCGTCGACGATCCGGAGGCGAAGGCGAAAGTGCCCGCGGTGCTGCTGGAACCGAAAGCGATCTACAAGGAGAACGTGAACGACGTGGTGGCCGACGGCTATGTCGCGAAGGCCGAACTGTGCACCGGCGAATTCGCCAAGCTGTGCGCGGATAACGGGGTTCGCTGATAGCCCGGTC
>NZ_JBEXLC010000255.1:0-7104 GCF_040609795.1 Nocardia sp. NPDC004604 | reverse complement strand
TAGGTGGGGATGGTCTGGGACGCCGATCGGAAGCACCGGCGTCGTCCGCTCTCGTTGGAGTGGGTTCTTGTTCAAATTCCTTGGCACGCAACGTCTTTCTGATCTCGTTAAGTTCACAGAGGTGCTCTCAGGCGAGGTCGGCAGGCTGGCGGTCCGGATCGTCGAGGTGGAACCGCCCTCGAATATTGGGGCGCTCCAGCAACTTCGGCGGGTACCCGGGTCCGGGCCGCGGGGTGACGTTCTGCGACGCCAGCGGCTGCTTGCAGTGTGAGCACACCACCTCTGCATCGGCGTCGTGACCGCAGGTGTCGTGTCGTGCGACGATCGGCGGACCGGCCGCACCTGCGAGCCAGCGGTCACCCCATGCGGTCATGGTCGCGATGACGCCATAGAAGTCGCGGCCGGATTCGGTGAGCAGGTACTCGTGGCGCACGGGCATGGTCTCGTACACGCACTTCTCCATCAGCCCGGCCTCGACCAGTCGACGCAGCCGCTCCGAAAGGGTGTTTCGTGCGATGCCGAGTTCTTGCTGGAACTCGTCGAAGCGGCGGATGCCGTAGAAGGCCTCGCGCAGGACCAGCGGCGTCCACCAGTCGCCGAGCAGGTCCATGGTTCGGGCCAGGGAGCAGGGCCAGTTCGCCAACGAGGTCCGTTTCATGTCGTCATCCTAGTTGGTCTTTCATTGAGACTCAGCTGTTCAATGCCGAGAGCAAGTCTTGCGCTGGTAAGTCTATTTACGCAACTATGGACGTCAGCCGATGGAAGGAGCTGATTGTGGAGTGGACCGGGCAGGTGTACGCGGACACCCCGACCGTGGCGGTGCAGACCTACATCGATGCGCCGCCGGATCGGGTGTGGAGATGCGTGAGCGATATCCACCTCATGCCACGCCTCAGCGCCGAACTGCGCGCCGTCGAGTGGCTCGACGGCGCGACCGGCCCCGCGGTGGGCGTGCGGTTCAGCGGGCAGAACGCGCACGAGGCGATGGGATCCTGGGAGACGATCAGCACCATTGTTGAATTCGATCCGGAGCGCAGCTTCGCCTGGGCGGTCGGCGACCCCGAATATCCCTCCAGCATTTGGCGTTTCACGATGCGGTCCGAAGGTGCGGGCACGGTCCTCGAGCAATGGACGCAAATGGGCCCGGCCCGCTCCGGACTCAGCTACGCCATCGACGCCATGCCCGACAAGGAGCAGAGGATCGTCTTCGTCCGATTGCGTGAATTCGAGACCGGTATGAAAGCCAATCTGGCCGCCATCAAGGATCTGGTGGAGGGTGCGGCGTAATGCGCACCGCCACAACGATCGAAGGCTCTTCGGTCGGCTGGTCCGAGCTCACCGAATTCGTCGTCGAAGCCGAGAAGCTCGGCCTGGACATCTGCTGGGTGGCCGAGGCCTGGGGCACCGACGCGGCCACGCCGCTGGGCTTTCTGGCGGCGCGCACCGAGCGAATCCTGCTGGGATCCGGGGTCATTCAGCTCGGCACCCGATCCCCGGTGCTGATCGCCCAGACGGCCATGACCCTGGCCCAGCTTTCCGAGGGGCGTTTCCTGCTCGGTCTCGGCGCCTCGGGTCCGCAGGTCATCGAGGGCCTGCACGGTGTTCCGTTCGCGCGCCCGCTGACCCGCATGCGCGAAACCGTGCAGATCATCCGAGAGGTCTTCACGGGCAACAAAATCGCCTACCAGGGGGATCATTTCACCATTCCGCTGCCCGGCGGCGAGGGCCGTCCGATGCGGCTGAGCATGCAGCCCGTCGCAGTGCCGATCTACCTCGCCACGCTGTCGCCGAAGATGCTGGAACTCACCGGCGAGATCGCCGACGGATGGCTGGGCACCAGCTTCGTCCCCGAGGGCGCGCAAGCCTACCTCAGCCATCTCGACGCCGGGCTGGCCCGATCCGGACGCACCCGCGCCGATCTCGATATCTGCCAGGGCGCGGAGATCAATATCGTCGCCGACGCGGCCCAGTTGGCGGCCGTTGTCGGCAGCCGCAAGCAGGAGCTCGCCTTCTCCCTCGGCGGCATGGGTTCTGGAACCACCAACTACTACAACAACGCCTACAGCCGCCAAGGTTGGGCCGATGTCGCCGCTCGGGTGCGCGAGCGCTGGCAGAGCGGTGACCGTGACGGTGCCGCAGCCCTCATCACCGATGAAATGGTCATGGCTACAACGCTGATCGGCACCGAGGATATGGTCCGCGACCGCCTGCGCACCTGGCGCGATACCGGCGTCGACACCGTTCGCCTCTATCCCGCGGGCGACACCCTGCACGCGCGCCTCGACAACCTCGGCCGCGGAATCGATTTGATACGTGGGGTTGGCGATCGAGCGTAGGCGCCCCCGACGCGTTTGCGCCTCGTCGTGAATCGGTGATCGGCCGCTGCCCGGCGTGACCACGCTACCTCGGCAGTCCGGCCCGGCGGCGAGTCACGGCGGCGACGGCGGCCCAGTCCTTATCGCCGTCGCCATGGGCGAGGGCGTCGAGGAAGGCGTCGCGCAGCACGCTGGCGAAGGGCAGCGGGACATTCGTCGCGGCGCCCGCGGTGAGGGCGAGGTTGACGTCCTTGAGGCCCAGCGGGAGTCGAAAGCCTGCTGGTTCATAGCGGCGTTCGGCGACCATTGCGCCGTAGCCGGCGTAGATCGGCCCGGGAAATAGTGTGCCGGTGAGCATTTCGACCAGGTCGGTGGGCCGGACACCGTGGGACTCGGCCACACTGCACGCCTCGGCCATGGACTCGATGGCGGAGGCGATCAGGAAGTTGACGCTGATCTTCGCGGCGTTGGCGTGGTGGGGGCGAGTGCCGAAATGCCAGGTGTGCCGGCCCATCGCGGACAGCAGCGGTGCTGCCTTCGTCAGCGCCGTCTCCTCGCCGGCGGCGAGAATGTTCAGTTCGCCCGCGGCGGCCACTTGGGGCCGGCCGAGGACGGGCGCGGCGACGTAGCCGATGCCGTGCTCGGTGTGCAGGGCTTCGGCCTGCTCGGCGAGCGCGATCGAGACCGTCGCCATGTTGAGATGCAGCGCTGCCTTCGCACCGACCAACAGCTCGGGGTCGAGCAGCAGCTGCTCGACCGCTTGGTCGTCGGCCAGCATCGAGACGACCGCCTCGGCGGCGAACACGTCAGCGAGCCGCCCGGCCGCGTCGGCGCCCTGCGCGACCAGCGCGGCGACCGGCTCGGGGGAGCGGTTCCAGACCAGCAGCCGATAGCCTGCCCGAAGCAGGCTGGCGGCCATGCCCTGCCCCATCGCGCCGAGCCCGACGAAACCAACGGTCATTCCAGTCATCGCACACTCCTCGTTGTCATCGTCAGCCGACCGACTCAACGGCGGCCGCTTTCTGGTCGAAGGCCGTGCAGCTGGGCCGATGCCGACCGAGCCGGATTCATCGTCCCCTTTGTCGGGCATCGCCGCGGTCTATCTCGAGATGCGATTTTCGCTAGCGAGCAGCTACGCCTGCGTTTCGCTCGGTGATTCCACTGCCGTACCAGTGCGCCAACACCATCAGCGCCCATCCACCAGCAAACCTCCGTAACGACGACCGGCAGCATCCTGTCCGGAAACCGCCCAAGGGGTCCAACATTTTTCGACCACCTACCACCTACGGGCTACGGCGAAACCAGGGAGGTACGACCGTGGAGGTAGGGCGAACTCCGGGGTTACCGGATAGGCGTGGGTGTACCTCGTGTCTACCGTCGTAGTTGTCATCTCGAAATGACCTTGGTCGCCTGGTGGAGAGAGGTAGCAGCGTGGGTGCGAGCATATTTCGGCGGCGCGGCCGGTACGCCATCGTCGCCGCAGCCCTGCTGGCCACGGCTGGCTGCGGCGGTAGCACGGCGACTCCGAGTACGGCGGCACCGCTGCCCGCACAGGTCTCCGACGCGCTGTCCGACCTGGTCCGCTCTGGTCTGCCCGGCGCGCAGGCCGTCATCAGCGGACCGGACGGACAGCACACTGTCACCGCAGGTGCTGGCGACCTCGCCACCGGAGCGCCCTACGCCGACCGCGCCCATATCCGAATCGGCAGCGTCACCAAGACCTTCGTCGCCACGGTCGTCCTGCAACTCGTCGCGGAGGGCACCGTCGAACTCGACGCCCAGATCGAGCGGTACCTGCCGGGTGTGGTGCAAGGCAACGGCAATGACGGCAACCGGATCACCGTGCACCAACTGCTCCAGCACACCAGCGGTCTCGCGGACTTTGCCCCCGAAGACCCCGCGCACAAGCTGCCTCAGCAACTCGATCAGACGACCGACGGCAAGGCCTACCGCGACTTCACACCGGCCGACCTGGTCGGCATCGCGATGAGCATGCCGCCGCAGTTCGAGCCGGGAGCGCGATTTCAATACACCAACACCAACTACGTGCTGCTGGACATGCTGATCGAACACATCACCGGCCATCGGCTCGCCGCCGAGATCAGCAGCCGCATCCTCGAACCCCTCGCACTGCACGACACCTACATCCCGTTGGCCGGTGACACCGGCCTGCGCGATCCGCATCCGCTCGGCTACCGCAGTGTCGACGGCAAGTGGGTCGACGCCACCGACTCGGAGGCGGCGTGGGCCGGCGCTGCCGGCGCGATCATCTCCACCGGCGCCGACCTGAACCGGTTCTTCACCGCATTGGTGACCGGAAAACTCCTTCCGGCAACACAACTCGCGCAGATGGAACAAACCATGCCGATGTCGCCCTCGACAGAGATGACCTACGGCCTCGGCCTGATCCGATTTCAGATGCCTTGCGGGAAGGAAGTGAAGGAGGTCTGGGGGCACTCCGGCGGCATTCCCGGCTTCAGCACCCTGGCGATCGCCACGCCCAAGGGAACCGCGGCAACCATCAGTGTCAACACCGAACAGACCAACGACGAGTTTTCCACCGCAGTGGCCGCTATCAGTTGCGCGGTCGCCTGATCCGACAGTTGCGACCGATCACCGCCCACCGCAACCACGGCGAGCAAATGTGGCATCGGCGGCCCAGGTTTCCGATCCGGCGCGCCGATCCGCCGTCGTCCCTGGTCAGCGATAGCGTTGTTGATCCGACGACCCGAAAAGAGCGGAATCGACATGCCGGAAGAAGACGATGCGGGCGAGGATCACCAGGGCCGAATGAACCGCCGGACCGCGCTCGGTGCCGGCGCTGCCGCGCTCGGCGGCGCCGGGGTGGGCGGCGCGGTGGCCGCGCACCTGTCCCGGGCCGCCAACGAGACGGACCTGGCGATTACCAACGAGATCAACGCCAATCTCAACAACGCGCGGCACTTGTTCAAAATCACCGCTGCGGAACCGCAGCAATTCGACGGCGGCAACCTGCGCGGTGCGACCGAAGACAACTTTCCCGTGCTGTCCGGACAGAACGGCGCGGTCTACCTGGTCCGGTTGGAAGTCGGCGGCATCCGCGAACCGCATTGGCACCCCACCGCCTGGGAGCTGAACTACGTCGTTTCCGGATCCGCGAAATGGACCATCCTCGGCACGCACCTCGACGGTAGTTACCGCAACGACGTCTTCGAAGCCGGACAGGGCGATCTCGTATTCGCGCCGCAGGGCTTTTTCCACTATTTCGAGAACGCTCGCACCGATATGCCGCTCGACGTACTCATCATCTTCAACACCAGCGTCCGCGAAGGCTCCGACGACATCGGAATCAAGGCCGCACTCAACGCCATCCCACGCGACGTGCTCGCCACCACCCTGGGCATCCCCGCCTCGGCGCTCGACGCCATACCCACCGACATCGCCCCCGTTGTCATCACCAAACGCCGCTGAACGTCGAGTGCGGCCTCCTACCACAACTGGGCAGCGGCCGAATCGAGGTACGGCAATCACCGGGCGTGCGAGCTGGTTGGTCCAGCCGACGGTGTTGCGGGTCGGTAACTGCATCCGAATAGCCGAAAGGCGAAAGGTGTGGCGCGATCCTCGCGGGGTAGGCAATCGATCGAGAGCAGGCATCTCGTCATCACCCGTCACCGCGGTGACGGCGCCGGGCAACCGCTTCACGCTGGAAGGACATCCCGCCAAAACTAAGGAGCAGATATGTCCACCATTCACTTCAAGGAGACGACGAGCTCGACGCCGGAGCAGTTTGTCGCGGCGCTGACCGACTTCGGGCCCGGCCGCTCACAGCTGTTCGGCAACAGCACCGACGAATATCTCGAGGTGCATGCCCAGGGCCGCAACGAGGCCGACGTCACCGAGGGGTCGCGCGGCATCTGGGAACGCCTGCACTACGACTGGTCGGACCCCGATCGCGTCGTCATGACGACCACCGACTCCAACATATGGGGCGGCCACTCGGGCCACACATACTCCTTCGCTCGCCGGCCCGACGGGAAGACCGATATGGATGTTGTCGTGGTGCGCGAGGGCAAGAACCTCAGGGGTCGGTTGCTCGGCGTGGTGGTCGGGACGGTCGGCAAGCGCGTCTTGAAGCAGGCGCTGGATAAGACCGTCAAGGCTGTCGAAGCTCGTAATAGCGGCGCGGGAACGGCGGAACGTTCGTGACCTCATAACGGGCAAGAGGAGTCAGAGATGACCGCTGTTCATCACCGCTCCGCGACCGTGCAAGGCCAGAGGCTGTTCTATCGGGAGGCCGGTCCCGCCGACGCCCCGGCGATCGTGCTGCTGCACGGCTTCCCGACCAGCTCGTTCATGTTTCGCAACCTCATCCCCGCGCTGGCTGACCGATACCATGTGATCGCACCGGATCACCTCGGGTTCGGGCTGTCCGCCGCTCCCTCCGTAGCCGAGTTCGACTACACCTTCGACGCCTTGGCCGACTTGACCGCCGGGTTGCTCGAACAGCTGCATGTGACGCGCTACGCGATCTACGTGCAGGACTATGGTGCGCCGATCGGTTGGCGCCTTGCTTTGGCTGATCCGCAGGCCATTACCGCGATCATTTCGCAGAACGGCAACGGCTACGACGCTGGCTTCGTGGACAGCTTCTGGACCACCGTCTGGGATTACCAGCGCGCACAGACGCCCGAGACCGAGGCCAACATCCGCACCGCGCTGACCCTGGAGACCACGAGGTGGCAGTACCTCACGGGGGTCGCCGACGAGAGCCTGGTCAGCCCGGATACCTGGCATCACGACTTCGCGCTGC
>NZ_JBEXLC010000254.1:0-7108 GCF_040609795.1 Nocardia sp. NPDC004604 | reverse complement strand
GCTGCGGATCGGGCGCGCTCGACCGGGTCCCGGCGCGGTCGCGAGCGCCGGAACGAGTTCCGGCGCAACGACTCCCAGTCGGCTGACTTTCAAAGTTCCGAAGGCCGATGGGCGGATCCGGTGGCGGCCGGATCCGAAGAGGATGCGCCCTCGACGGATACCGGTGTAACCCGGTCACGTCCGGAGCGCACCCTCCAAGGCGGGACGGTCGAGCAGGCGAAGGAGGCGTGTCTTCGCCTGCTCGCCGTCCGCGCCCGCAGCCGTGCCGAACTAGCCCAGCGCTTAGCGGCCAAGGGTTTCACTCCCGATATCACCGAACGAGCCCTCGACCGCTTCACCGAGGTCGGCCTGATAGACGATGCCGCCTTCGCCGAACAATGGGTCCACTCCCGCCACACCTTCTCCGGCAAAGGCAAACAAGCCCTGGCCCAAGAACTCCGCCGCAAGGGCATATCCCAATCCCACGCCGCTCCCGCTCTCGCCGCCATCACCGCCGACGACGAGGAAGAACGCGCCGCCGAACTGGTCCGCCGCAAACTACGCACCATGCCCCCGAACCTGGACCGCGACAAAACAATCCGCCGCCTCGTAGGCATGCTCGCCCGCCGCGGCTACCCCCAATCCACCGCCTTCACCGTAGTAAAAGCCGAACTCGCCCAAGCCCAATTCGACGCCCCAGCCCCCGACTGAGCGCCCGCCGCGGCTGACCTGGTCGGCAGGCGAGCCGACCGCCAGTCCACCGATTGGCGGTGTCCATGGCCGATGTTGGATCCGTGTGTAGTGCGATGCGCTGGATCTTGATCCGAGCGTCGGCCGTGCCCGGTCTGGTCAGCAGGCGAGCCGACTGCCGCTGCGGTGTTCGTCGCCACCGTTGAACCGGCGCAGCCCGTACGCGCGATCTTGACCGAGCGTCTGCAGCGCCTTCGGAGGACGTAGCGGTACTGCAAAAGTTCACGGCGAATTCTGCACCGGTGTGAGGGCTGATCGCGCACCAGCGCCTCCGAACCTGAGCTGCGACAAGACAACCCGCCATCATCGATGTACGCCCGCTTCGGCCGCAACCAATCCACAGCCTGCACTGTGGTGCACGCCGAAGTTATCCAGGCACAGCTCAATTCCCCAGCCTCGACTGAGCGCGCATCGTGCCCCCGCAGCCGGCAGGCGAGCCCAACGCCCACTCTCCCGCTCCACAATGCCGCCGCATTAGTCAACGAGAATGCGCTGGTGCAGGTGTGCTCTCGATGTTTGCCTGCATCAGTGCATGGTGATCACCGGTCCAGGACTGTGCTGTGGGGGTGTTTGTGGTCGAGTCCTGGAGTGGTGGTTTCGGCTGATCGTGCTCCGGTCTGGTGTTGATCGCAGGCGGGTGTCCGTGGTTCTTGGATTGCGGTGGATCTGCCGCGTGGTCGCGGTGGTTGCCGTGACCACGCGGCAGGTGGTTGCACGGGTAGTGAAGATGAACTGGCGCTGTGGTTAGCGCCCCGCCGGGCGGACTTGGTCCGGCGGGGTGGGGGAGTGTGGGGGTCAGTTTTGGAAGGCGGGGGTGAGGGATTCTTCGCACCATTGGCGGAAGGTGGTGGGGGTGGTGGATTGGGGGGTGCGGGGTTCGGCGTTGTCGAGGCCGTTGTTCTTGGCTTCGAGCATGTCGAGCATGCCCTGGGCCATTACTTCGGACATACCGGATTCGAGGAGTCTGGTCTTGAAGGTGGTGCCGGGGATCTGCTGGAACCGGATCGGGCGGCCGAGTACCTCGGACATGATCTGTGCCATGTCGTTTCCGGAGAGGTCCTCGGGGCCGAGGATGGGGACGCTGTCCTGTCCCGTCCAGGAATCATCGAGGAGCAGTTCGGCGGCGACAGCGGCGATATCGCGGGTTGCGCAGGTTGGGCGTTTGTGATCGGGGGCGAGTGGCCAGAAGAATGTGCCCTGACTTTTGATGGTCTCGACTTGGCCGAGCATGTTGTCCATGAACGAGGGCATGGCCAGCGCTCGGTAGCTCACGCCGGTGCTCGCGATCAGATCGTCCATGGCCAGCGATGCCGTGACCAGTCCGGCGTGTGCGGCTACCGCCGACCCGCGCCCGACGGCCGAGACTCCGACCACTCGCTGCACGTCCTGGCTCGTGAATGCCGCACACGCGGGCCGGGTGAAGTCGAGAAAGGCGGCATCGAGGCTCGTGGCGCGAAGGTTGGGGGGAAGGAGCCAGAACACGGCGTCGGCATCGGCGAATGCCTTGGTGACCACATCGATATCCCCGTGTGAGCCCTGCACGATGTCGACGCGCTCGCGGATGTCTGCGGGCAGGCGCGCGGGATCGCGTGCGATGACGCGGACCGGTGCGTCGCTGTCGAGCAGACGCTGGAGGACCTGGTGGCCGATGGTGCCGGTTGGGGTGGTGACAACGATCATGACGACCTCTGTTCGAGTGATTTGGCATTGGCCAGTCAACTCGGCACGGCACCGAACCTGAAGGACCGATCCGATATCCGTTGATACCGTGGGGATATGAGTGATCTGGAGGTTCGCCAACTCCGATACTTCGTGGCCGTCGCGGAGGAACTGCATTTCGGGCGCGCCGCCGAGCGCCTAGGGATGGCGCAGCCGCCGCTGTCCCGGGCGATTCGGGAGCTGGAACGCCAGTTGGGTGTTCAATTGTTCGAGCGCACCACCCGGCAGGTTGTGCTCACCCCGGCCGGTGAGGTTTTGCTCCGCGATGCCGCGACCGCGCTCGACGCGGTCGCCGCCGCCGCGCAGCGAGCCCGGCACATTGGGCAGCCGACGCCCGGGTTGCGGCTCGCGCTCAAAACCGACTACGACGGCGGGCTCCTGCTGCAGATCCTCGAGACATACCACCGCGAGGAAGCGGCGATTCCGGTCGAGGTGATGTTGGGCGGTCGGGATCAGCAGGTCCCGGCCCTGCGCCAGGGGCGAGCGGATATCGCACTGCTGCCCACCCCGTTCGACGACCGCGACCTGGATGTCGAACCCCTGCTGACCGAGCCGCGCGTGGTCGCATTGGCGGCATCCGATCCCTTGGCCGCCCGCGCAACCCTGTGCTTGGCCGACCTCACCGGCAGAATGTTGCCCGACGGCTCACCCGCCGATCAGGACGGCCTGATCCCCAACACCCGCAGCGGATCCCACGGCCGGAACCCGGTCGCCCGCCGGACAAACCTGGACCTGGCACAGATCTTCAACCTGATCGAACTGGGCAGCATCATCTGGTTCCCGCCATCCTCGGTGGCCCGTCGCCACCCCCGCCCTGATATCGCCTACCGCTCCGTCACCGACCTCCAGCCGACCACCCTCGCCCTGGCCTGGCCGCAAACCTGCCACTCACCCGCCGTAGCCGCCTTCGTCCGCGCCGCCACCACCGTCGCAGCAGCCACCTACCCACCCGAATCCGCCACGACAGAAGAACCTTCTACCCCCAGCCTTCTCGACGCGGAAGGGCTCCAAGGCATCGTGACCTCGTCCTGACAAGGGCACACGGTCGGTGACTACCCACCCATTCGCTGCGACCGCGACTGCCCCCTCAGTTCGGCGAGCATGCGCCGACGTTGTCCGGGCTGCTTTCGTTACGGCAGTTGACTGCTGGCCCGAATCTGCCACGACAGAAAGGCCTTCTGCCCCCCGGTCTTCTCGACGCGGAAGGGCTCCAAGGCATCGTGACCTCGCCCTGACCGCCGCACACGGTCGGGACCTCCTCACCCGTTCGCTGCGACCGCGGCTTCGGCTTCGGTTCGGCAAGCATGTGTTGCTGTTGTTGTCCGCGCCGCTTCCGTTACGGCGGTCGACTGCTCGCCCGAATCTGCCACGACAGAAGAGCCTTCCGTCCCTGGCCTTCTCGACGCGGAAGGGATCCAAGGCATCGTGACCTCGCCCTGACCGCCGCGTGGTGATCGTCCGCCCCTGCCGCCACCATCGCGGCCTCAGTTCGGCCAGCATGCGCTGGCTTCATCGTCGGCGCCCATCGGCCGCGGCGGCCAGCCACGCGGCCGAATCCGCTGCGGCAGACATGTTCCACGTCGGCCGAGCCCGTCCCCGACAGGAGGTCGTGTGCCCGCCATCGACGGGCGGTCCTCGTTTCGCGCGGCCAGCGGACATGCAGATGACCCGCCCCGGTCGCCGAGGCGGGAGATCCCGCGATCGGCGACCAAGGCGAGGTGTCTTCGAGCCGAACAGTCAGCTGGGGCTCAGGACTTCTGAGTGATATCCATTCCAGGGGTGGCGTCGGTCAGGACCGAGTCGGCGGCGACGACCGTGCCTCCTCTCTTGCGTTTGCGGGAGCGGAGGCGCTGCTCGAGTTTATTGGCCACGACGGTCAGGGTGCTGTTCAGCAGAATCATTACTACTGCGACGATCATCAGTGCGGGCACCGTATTGCGTTCGGCGGCGCCGAGTTGGGAGCCCTGACGGACGATCTCGAGGTAGGTGATCTGGTAGCCGAGGGCCGAATCCTTCAGTGCGACAACCATCTGCGAGATCAATGCGGGCAGCATCGCGGTGATCGCCTGTGGCAGCAGGATCAGTCGCATCAGCTGTCCCTTGCGCAGACCGAGGGCCACCGCGGCCTCGGTCTGCCCCTTGGGCAGCGATTTGATACCAGCGCGCACGATTTCGGCGATGACCGAGCCGTTGTAGATCGTCAGCGCGATCACCACGGCCCACAGTGCGAGCTGATCGACCTTGAATACCTGGTAATCGGAGAAGACGTAGAACAGGAAGATCATCAGGATCAGCACCGGGATGGCCCGGGCCACCTCGACGATCGCGCCCGCCACCCAGCGCACCAGCCGGTGGTCCGAGAGCCGCAGGATGCCGAAGATCATGCCGATCACCAGTGCGAACACGATCGACAGCAGCGCGGCCACGAGGGTGCCGCGCAGACCTGGCAGCAGGTAGGTCTTCCAGACGTCCGCCTCCAGGAACGGCTTCCACTTCTCCGCGGTGAACTGCCCCTTATCGGCGAAGCCGCGGTAGAACACCCAGCCGAGTGCCAGTACCGCGACAATCGCGATGACGGAATAGATCTGGTTCCGCAGGCGCGCGCGTGGTCCCGGCGCGTCGAAAAGGACCGAAGCTCCAGAACTCATCGGGCCACCTCGAATCGCTTGGCCAGCCAGCCGAACAGCAGGCCGGTCGGCAGGGTCAGGATCACGAAGCCCAGGGCGAAGATGAAGCCGATGGTGATCAGCGCGGCCTCGTTCTCGTTCATCTTGGCCATCAGGGTCGCGGCCTCGGCCACGCCGATGGCCGAGGCGATGGTCGAATTCTTGGTCAGTGCGATCAACACACTGCCCAGCGGGGCAATGACCGAACGGAATGCCTGGGGCAGCACCACGATCCGCAGATTCTGCAGGAAGGTGAAGCCCAGTGAGCGGCCCGCCTCGGACTGACCCATCGGCACGGTATTGATGCCCGCGCGCAGCGATTCGCAGACGAATGCCGCGGTGTAGATGCTGAGTCCGAGTACGGCGTAGCGGAAGTTGTTCTGCGCCAGCGAGTTCGGGCCCTCGGGTGCGAGCTTCCAACCCATCGTGGAGTAGAGGCCCAGCGAGCAGAACACGATGATCAGCGTCAGCGGGGTATTGCGGAAGATGGTGACGTAGGCGGTGCCGAGAAAACGGGCGACCGGCACCGGAGACACGCGCATGGCGGCGACGAATGTGCCCAGGATCAGGGCGAGGACCGCCGACGCCGCGGTCAATTTGATGGTCACCCAGAAGGCGCCGAGGACGTCATACCTCGAGATCAGGTCGAACACGGTGGGCGCGTCCCTCCGATCGGATAGATGTGCGGCGGCCGGAGATCGTCCTTCCGCGCGCGATGTACAGGGGTGCTCGTAGCGAAGAGATCGGGTGGCCCGGTCCGGACCACCCGATCAGGAACTCAGTACCGGTTCACCGTCGGCGGCGTCGGCGCCTGGTAGCCGGAGACACCGACCGTGGAGTCGAACGCCTTCTTCCAGGAACCGTCCGCGATCATCGCCTCGATCGCGTCGTTGACCTTGTCGCGCAGTTCCTTATCGCCCTTCTTCAGGCCGATGCCGTAGTTCTCCGTGGTGAACGGCTTGCCGACGACCTTGAACGTGCCCGCGCTCTGCGCGGCGTAGCCGGCCAGGATGATGTCGTCGGTGGTCACCGCGTCGTACGAACCGGCCTGCAGGCCCTCGAGGCACAGCGAGTAGGTGTCGTTGGTCTGCAACTGGGTGTCCGGGTAGTTCTTCTCGATGTTCTGGGCCGGGGTGGAGCCCTTCACCGAGCAGACCTTCTTGCCCTTCAGATCATTGGGGCCGTTGATGCTGTTGTTGTCGGCCTTCACCAGCAGCGACTGGCCCGCGACGTAATACGGTCCGGCGAAGTCGACCTTCTCCTTGCGCTTGTCGTTGATCGAGTAGGTGGCGACGATGTAGTCGACCTGACCGTTCTCGATCAGCGTCTCGCGCTGACCGGAGGGCGACTCCTTGAACGTGATGTTCTCCGGCTTCACGCCGAGCTTGCCCGCGACGTACTTGGCGACCTCGACGTCGAAGCCGCTGTAGGAGCCGTCCTTATTGCGCAGGCCGAGGCCCGGCTGATCGAATTTGATGCCGACGGTGAGCTTGCCGTCCTTGGCGTGGTCCAGTGCGGACTTATCGCCGCCGCCCCCACAGGCGGCGGTGCTGGCGGCCAGCGTCAGGGCTACTGCCCCGATGCCGAGTCGAAGCGCACGGTTGATCCTCATCGGTTCCTTCTCCCTCTGGTGTTTCCATGGCCGAAGTCTTTTACGGTTGCGGTGATTACTCGGTTCAGTGGCTCAGGATCTTGCCGAGGAAATCCTTGGCGCGGTCGGACTTCGGCGCGGTGAAGAACACCTCGGGTGTGTCGTCCTCGACGATCAGCCCGTCCGCCATGAACAGCACGCGGTTGCCCGCCTTGCGCGCGAAGCCCATCTCGTGGGTGACGACCAGCATCGTCATACCCTCCTTGGCCAGCGACACCATGACGTCGAGCACCTCGTTGACCATCTCCGGGTCCAATGCCGAGGTATGAACGGATTAAAGATGAACTTAGAGTAGGACGAACGCTTAAACAGGCTTATTCTAAAGCAAATAAAAGTTCTTTCT
>NZ_JBEXLC010000253.1:0-7133 GCF_040609795.1 Nocardia sp. NPDC004604 | reverse complement strand
TTCCTCGTTGAAGGCCTCGATCAACTCACCGCGCTGCGCGAACGCCTGGCGCGCCGCCGCCATCGCCGTATCCACCAACGTCTTCTCGAAGTCCGACGGCGCAAGCCTCGAAATCGCCTCGGAAAATTCAAGATCGAGCAACTTGCCGTTCCCGTCGACCTCCACCGTCACCGCACCGTCGGGCGAAGTCTCCCGGACCCGAATCGCGGCCATATCATCCCCGAGATCACGCATCCGATACAGCCGCCGACGCACCGCGTCCTCGAGTTCATCCATCGTCTCGTACATGGCGTCCTCCCCTACACCTGCCGCAGCCAGCTCTGCGGCTCGGACTCGTCTTGTTCCTCCAGCGCCTCCTGACGTGCCACCTCTTCCGGCGTCGGCAGGCCCATCAGGTTGATCATCTCTTCGGCTACCCCGGCCTGCTCGAACTCCGCCCGCCGGGCCAGCGCGGCCCGGTTGGACGCCTGGCGGCACAGCCGCATGATGTCGGCCGCCAGCGCGTAGGGGTCGCGGCGCAGTTCGGCCGCCTCCAGCGAAACGCCCAGGGGCAGGCCCTGATCGGTGGTGCGCACCGTGATCGCGCCGGTGCGCGAGCTCGCGGTCCACTGGGCTGGTTCGGGTTGCTCGTCGGTCATGCTGTACTCCCTCGCGGTGCTGCCGCTTCCGGCAGCCACTCAGATCATGGATTCCGGACCGCCTGAACAGCAAGCAGATCGCCACGATCGCCGCGGATCTGCGCCAAGATTGGCGCGGAGGCGCCATCGTCAAGAAGGCGGATCCGAACAAATACCAGATCAACGCGATACATCCGGAACAGTACGGGTCGCTCCTCAGCGCCAGTGTTGGTAAGGCCTGGGACAATCCTTTCCTCGGACAGAAAACAAGATCAGGAAAAGAGCTCCGACAAGTACTTCGATAAGCCGCCGACAGCGGATCAGATCCAGGGGTATCAGAAACAGGGCATGACCCTCGATCCCCAGGTCATCAACCCCGAACCGGGCATGTCGATCGGCTGGAAAGACGAGATGAAGGGGTTCGTCACCTCCGCCCAGGCCGCCATGGACGCGAATATGGAAATCGCATAGTCCTGGTCTCGTATTGCGTCCGAATTGACGCGCGCACTCGGCGACCTGTCGTCACAGATGTCGTCGGTCAGCAAGAACCGGACAGGGCAAGGAGGCCGCGATGGCCGCCACCTCGAACTGCACCGCGACCACCCGGCCGCTGACGCAGTACATGGATCTGCTCGGCCGGACCCTGAGCTGGGATCGCGGTAGGGACCGCCCTCACGGGCGTCCCCCCCACACAGATCCCAGCGTGCGGAACTACCGCACTGGGCTCCTGCCTCGGATTTTGGCGTCGAAGCGCACTTCCGGAAATTCGTGCTTGACGCGGGCGAGCGGCAACCACTTGGCGGTAAGTCGGTCCATCCGTTTCCAGTTCAGTCGGGTGCGCTGGCTGCGGCGCCGAAGCGCCTTGAACCAGTATCGACCGACCTGGGTGCAACACCGCGACCGCTTCGGTGTTACCGGGCGCGGCATAGTAGGCGATGTGGCCTGGCACCACACTCCTCAACCATTTGCCTTGCTCCGGGATGGGCTGATGTCGGCGCTTCTCGAGTTGGTCGTCGACCTCTCGTAGCTTCACCCGCATCCGCTTCTTGATCGTGACCCGCCGCAGCCACAACCGTCCGCGCTTGGACATCCCGCAAAAGTGCGTGAAGCCAAGGAACTCGAACGTCTCCGGCTTCCCCAGACCCGTGCCGTTCGGTGCCGGGCGGCGTGCCGCCCGAATTCGATCAGTCGAGTCTTGTCGGGATGCAGCTCCAGCCCGAACTTCGCGAACCGCTCACGAAGGTCGCCATGGGGTAGGCGCCGACGACGCCAACCCGATGCTCTCCCGGGCTTGTCTGCTTGGGTCTGTCGGGCAGTTGTCCCCGGATGTGGTGATGTGGGCGGGCTCGGGGCAGGAATAGGGCTATGAGCAGGCCGATCGCCACCGCGCCCGTCGCGATCAGGAAGGAGAGGCGGAAGCCGTGCATAGTTGGTACCGCGACCCGTCCACATCGTTCGCGGGCGAGGACCATACCGATGACGGCGCTCGATATCGCCGCGCCGATCGAGCGCATCAGAGTGTTGAGGCCGTTGGCCGCGCCCGTCTCCGAGGCGGGGACCGCGTCGACGATCAGGGCGGGAGGCGAAGAGTAGGCGAGGCCGATGCCGGGGCCCAGGACCGCCACGATGACGAGACTCTGCCAGGGAGCGCTCATCAGGCGAAGTCCTGCGCTGTAGTCGATCACGATGATCACCATGCCGAGGATCAGCGTGACCTTCGAGCCGACTTCGCGGCCAACTGGGCGTAGACGGGGACCGTGAACATCATCGTCAGCCCAAGCGGCGCCATGAACAGGCCCGCGACCACCATCGATCGGCCGAGGCCGTACCCGGTCGCCTTCGGCAGCTGTAGCAGTTGGGGGAGGACCAGCGAGACGACGAGAAATGAGACGCCGACCATGATCGAGGCGAGGTTGGTGAAGAGCACCGCGGGGCGGGCCGTGGTGCGCAGGGCCACCAAGCATTCTGAATGTCAACTCCGGCCCATTTGTGGGCCGGAATCGACACTGAAACTCTGCGAAATCGCTTGCGGCTCTTCGCAGTCCCTCACCGCTGATCTTCCGGTACGAGGGGCCCCGCGACCTGCCCGGGACGGATCAGCGCGTGGCCATTTCCTCCGCCCTCTGTTTCATGATGGTCTGGTTCACGCCTTCACCGACCTCCAGCAGTTCCTCGCGTCGGGGCCCTGACCACCTGCTGCTCCGGGACGGTCATCGCCCGGTTCAAAAGCTCCAGGTCCCACGCGGGCTCCCGCAGGTCGAGCCGGTTCGACGCCCGGAGTCCGTCCATCGCCGGGTGCATGTGCCGGCGCCACATCGACGGTGCGACGTGCTGCGTGGTCTCGGAGACACGGCCGCTCGCCCACAACAACATGAGCAGGTCGGCGCCGGGGACATCGGGACGCACGGCGCCCGCACCCGTGTGCGCGCAGCAGAATCTGTTGTGCGAGTGCGCAGATCTCGGTGACGTCTATCGGCTGCACCGGCTGCGCTGGGTCATGGAGACCTCCATGCTCGAGACCCTCGCAGGCAAGCACCCGCTCGTCGACGTCGAAGATGGCGGCCAAGCACAAAACCGAAATCACGACACCGCACGGGCTACGCACCTGTATCGAAGCACGCATCGAACGCGAGGGCAGAAAACCATTCGTCGCACGGTTCGGCGAGACACCGCTGCATCGGCAGAAAACGGCGAGAATCACTGACTCCCAGCCGATCCGGGTCGACCATCCGCACAAGGAGATCCTCACCCGGCTCCTTGCGGACATCTGGGAACTCTGTGGCGCCGTAGGCAACGTCGAGGTCCACCACATCCGCAAGCTCGCAGAACTGGAATACCCGGACCGCTTCAGCCGTCCACCGGATCGGACCTACCGCAAACGCCCGCGCACATCACAGACGAGCTGCACGTTCACGCCGGTCGTTTTCCGCTTGCCCGAGTACAACTCCGGCCGATTGGCCCACGACCAGCACGGAAGCAACGTCCCGTCCACGATGTACTGCTCATCGGGCGAAAGCTCCTCGGCCACCGGCACTTCCGGCACGAGCATCCGATCCGGCCAAGGCGTGATACAGCAGATCGCCCGTGAGATCGTCGGCTGCGAGGTCTCGTACTGTTCGGCGAGTTCGAACTGAGTCCGGTTGCGCCGTAAACACATCAAAGTGACACACACGCCATGGAACAGGCCCAGCGATGGCGGGCATCCAATCATCTCCTCGGCCTCGATGGCGCACCGCTCGACGAGCTCGGTCAACTCGACGATCTTCCCAGCGGGACCCGGTGGTATGATACAGGCGCAGCGGTCCTTATCAGCGAAATCTCTTGTGGTGAAACAATTTTCACTGACAGCGGGCCGCTGCTTCGTCCGACACGCCGAGTCGGCAGCACATATCAACGGAGTGCGCCGCAGACAAGACATATCAGCGGTATGCGCCTACGGGCGGCACGAGGGGCCGTGCGGAGGTCACCGCGTGAACGGGCGATCGTCGCAGTACGGCTCTAGCCAAAGGCTGCGCCGGTGTCCGCGCCGGTCAGCTCGTCCGCGGCCTGGCGCTAGCTGTCGGCGAACGCCTCGAAGGTACCCGCCATATTGTCCAGGGCCGGGATCAGTTCCTGGTCGAGGTTCCCGACACCACCGCCGAGGAGATCGCCGAGTCCGGCATGGACCACCGGGCCGCCCTGTTCGAGTTGAACGGCCTGTTCGCGGCCTGGGTCGAGATCGAATACCACCGCCGGGTCCATTCCGAAACCGGGCAGAGTCCGCTGGCCAGGTGGGAAGTCGGGTGGGATCGGATCAATCGCAGCCCGGCGATCCCGACCGCGCCGGATCTGACGGAGGTAGGCGGCAAGTTCAGTCCAGCGTTCCGGTGATCGACCGCGGCCAACCGGCTCAAGGCTGCCGCGTTTCCGGTGACCAAGACTCTCGCGTGCGCCGATCTCGAGCCGCAGCGACGGCAACGGCCCCAACAACTCCCGCTCGAGGGCCAATTCACTGATGCATTCGGAACGACCGCCATCGACCTCGACATCTGGCCGCCAAGAGCCGATGCGTTGCTCCCGGCGCAGCTGTTCGTGGACGGCCGGTGATGCAGCGGTGTGCAGGACAGCCTGGGCGGCGTTGCCAGCGATGCTGACACCGGCAGCCGCGATCAACGTGCTCCAGAAGAATGCGTGCGCACGCGGCGTGCGTTCTGCGATCGTTGCCGAACGTGGCCCCACTGACGTGCTCGGTGGGGCTGTCGTCGGCACCGTTCGGTCGGAGGGAGACATGGAGTCCTTCCTGGGGCGTGGTCAGTGTGCGGACGCCGCGGATGCCGGTTGGTACGCAGGAGCGAGCGGATGTGGCTCGCGGGTGAGAACTGCTAGGGCTGCGGCGACTTCGTGGAGATGGGCTTTGACGTAGGTGGCGGTGGTGCCGTGGGTTTTGCCGCGGTGGCCCGCGTACTCGCGGGCGACCGCGTAGCTGAAAGTGCGCTCCACCCAGGTCAGCGTGGTGTGGCGTAGCCAGTGTGCGGTGATTCCGCGGCTCGCGACCCACGGCAGAACTTCACCGATGCGCTGCCAGAGGTGGTCGTAGCGGCGGGAGGTGATCGGTTTGCCGTTGCGGTAGCGCAGCAGCCGTCCGGACTGCGGGCTGTGGCGCTCGGCGGCATGAGCCAGCAGGTGCCGCATGAGGGTGGGCGAGACGGGCTGCCAGCGTTCGGTGGCGTCCTTCTCCCGTAGATAGATCAGGCACATGTCGGGGTCGAGGTCGTGTGGGCGCAGGGCGAGTGCTCCGCTTCGGCGGCATGCGGTTTCGATATGCAGGCGCAGGATCAGCGAGTCGAGTTCGGGGTCGTCGCCGGTGGTGGCGGTGACTTGGCAGATCTCGGTGAGCTGCTGCGTTGGGATCGCGTAGCGGTGGGAGCGTTGCCGGGCCGGGATACTCAGGCGTCGGGCTGGGTTGTCGCTGGGGCGTATCCAGCCGTGGTCCTCGGCGTAGCGGTACACACAGCGCACGGCGCTGACGAAGTGCTCGGCGGCGCTGGTGCCTCCGCGGGAGGCACGGTTGACCCGGCTGACCGCTTGGACAGCTTGGGTCATCTCGTCGAGGTCGGGTTTGGAGACCTCATCGAGACGGCGGTCGCGCCACTGCGTTTCGAGCCGGTTCAACGCAGCGCCGTAGGTGCCGCGAGTCCCGGCAGCGAGCGTCGCTCGGACCTGAGGGACGACCTCAGCGAACGTCGGAACGGGGATAGCGACCGTCACCAGATCGGCGGGGGCGATCCCCATCTGGGAGAGCAGCAGCTTGGCGGCGGCCACCGTTTCCGCGTTCGCGGCGCGCTGGATGGATGTCGTCATGGGCGTACCGCCCCGGCGAGGTTCACGCTCGCGGCACAAAGCTCGTCCAGGGTGGCGCGAGGATGCACAACGAGTCGACCGGTGCCGCGGTGCCCGAGCAGCAGCACCTGATCGCCGACGAACAAGCACGCCACCCGTCGCTGCCGATACGGGATGCGGAAGTAGCCCTCGCGGGTGACGATCGCCTGGCCGTCCGACCTCGGAGTGACGGTCACGGTTCCGCCGACCGCCACGGCCACGTCCAGACGAACACCGGGGCGCCAGCGCAGAGCCGCCAGCAGACGCTTGTCAGCGATGCGACCGCCGTCGCCCACCACTGACACGCCATAGATCAGATCGGCGTCCGGCGCGCGGACAACCGGGTCGGCGGTCACCGGGCCATGGATCAATTCCTCCAACGGCGCCTTAGGAAACGCCAACAGCGGGATCATCGCCACACCCGACCGACAGCGGGATCGACCGCACCGCCCGGGACTTGTCTCGAGGCCGAGGAAGGGATGACGCCCGAAATCAGGCGACCGCCGGCCGGGACACCTGCCCGGCGACCCCGATCGCCCCTTCCAGCTAGCACTTCTCGTGACACGCCTGCCGCAAAACGTTGCAGGTCAAGTTGTGTTTCCACAGATAGCCTCCGCGTGTATGAGAACTCTCAAACACGCCGCTGCCAGATGTGTCACGCATGACACGAATCTGTGCGCGAGAGGGGACTTGAACCCTATGTGCGGCAGATTTGCCTAAACCATGTGTTCGACGACATCTAATATAGGCAATTGCCATGTTCGTTTCAACGCCATCAGTGGAGTGTTTCTACCGTAATAGGCTGCAGCCGAGCGTCTTTCATCTCGACTGCACTGAAGGGCTGCTCGCATGATCAACCGGGGGACGCCGCCGATCGTGGTGCTTCCGAAAGAGCCGAGACCTCCCCGGCCACTGCATGCGGCGCGACCCGGGCAGCAGGGCCGATCGCTGCGATCTTGCTGCGGCGCTTGTCTTCTCGCTCCTTCTTTCCTCTGCGGACAACGGTCAGCCGGGAAGTTAAGGTGGGCTCGACGGGCAGGGAGATGCGCTGCGACGCGGGCGCTGCGGCGCGGGCGCTGCGGCGCTTACGGTGGCGGGAGGGTGCATCGTAGGCTGCATGCGGGCCTTCCGTAACCATCGACAACCGGCCAGGCCTCG
>NZ_JBEXLC010000252.1:0-7174 GCF_040609795.1 Nocardia sp. NPDC004604 | reverse complement strand
AGGCGGTCTCGCAGCATCTGGATGTGCTCGCGGCCGCCGGTCTGGTGACCACCCGCCGGGACGGCCGGTACAAGTTCCACCATCTGAATCGAGAACCACTGCGGCAACTCACGTACCGCTGGCTTCAGGAGGAATAATGATCCGCATCAATGTCACCAGCGTCCTGGTCGACGATCAGGACAAGGCATTGCGCTTCTATACCGAAGTCCTCGGCTTCGTGAAGAAGACCGAGATTCCGCTCGGCGAGGCGCGCTGGCTGACCGTCACCTCACCGCAGGACCCCGACGGCGTCGAATTGCTCCTGGAGCCCGACGGGCATCCGGCGGTCGGGCCGTTCAAGAAGGCGCTGGTCGAAGACGGGATTCCGTATACGTCGTTCGCGGTGGACGATCTGCATGCCGAGTACGAGCGGTTACTCGGGCTCGGCGTGCGGTTCACCCAGGAGCCGCTCGATCACGGACCGGTGATCACCGCGGTACTCGATGACACGTGCGGCAATCTGATTCAGATTGCCCAGCACAAGGCCTGAGGCTCAAGCCGATTGGTGTGCCGGGAGCAGCGCGTCGGCGAGCAGATCCAATTGGCGGCGGGCATCGAGTGATCCGATGCGCAGCACCAGATGCGACGCACCGGCGTCGAGGTATCGGCCGAGCCACTGCACACATTCCTCGGCCGAGCCGCCGAAATAGGCTTGGATCATCGACATTTCGTCCAAGGATCGACGGTAGTACTGGCGCACGTAGCCGTCGAGTTCGGCCCGCGCGGCAGCGGCGTCCGGGTTGATATTGATCGTGGCATAGAGGCCGGAAGTAATTGTGCGGGTGGTCTTTTCGCGGATCGTGGTCCACGCGCGGGCATAGGCATCCGGATCCGGCAGGAACGGCAGCCAGCCGTCGTAGTGCCGGGCCACCCGTTCCAGTACCTGCGGTGTGTCGCTGCCCGCCAGCCAGAGCGGGGGACCGGCCGGGCTCGCGGCGGGCAGCGCGCGGGACAGATCATCGAGTTGCCAGTAGCGGCCGTCGAAATCGTTTGCGCCGGACCAACTCCGCCGCCAGATGGCGACCGTCTCGTCGAGTCGGCCCACGCGCGTGGTGAACGGAACACCGACGGCGGCGAATTCGTCCTGGCTCTCGGGTACCGGGAATCCGGCGCCGAGGCCGAGGATCAATCGGCCGTTGCTGATTTGGTCGACCGTGGCGGCGGTGTGCGCGCCGAGCAGCGGATGACGCAATGTCGCGGTCAACGCGGCGGTGCCGAGCCGTACCCGCGAGGTGGTCGCGGCGACCGCGGCCAGCAGCGGCAGTGGATCGACCCGCGTGCGGGCCAATGGGGAATCACCGATCCACACCGAGTCGAACCCGGCATCCTCAGCGGCTTGGGCAAAGTGGACAAGTCCGGCAGCGTCGTGGTCGCCGGTCATGGCGGTTTCGCGGCTGGGCAGAAGAACACCGATCCGAGTCATACCGGCGATCTTCGGACCGTCCAGGTTCGGGGTCAATTACCCCGAAGGTAAACGGCCTACCGCGGTTCCAGCTCGGATTGGACGAGATCGTCGGGGAAGGCGTACCGGCGGAATGCCCAGTATCGGAATGCCATGGCGAGTAAGACACCGAGGATCTGGCCGGTAATGAAGTTCGACACCGCCTGCGTGACCGGGCTGACATGCGGCACCCGGATATCGAGCACATACAGCGCCACCGCCTGGGGCAATAGGGTGACACCGATACCGAGCGCGCTGATAGCAAAGAACAGGGCCGCCTCATGATGTCGTTCCCGGCCACCCCTGGTCCGGAACGACCATTCCCGATTGAGCACATAGGACACGATGGTGGCGATCAGCACACCGAGAACACGCGCCGTGAGTGGCTTTTCGCCGAGGACGGTCAGTTTGAGCGCATACACGATGCCGGTGTCGATGAACCAGGTGATCCCGCCGACCACCGCGAACTTCAGCAGTTCGCGGCGCTCGATCAGAAAGGACCGATACGGCTCCGGAATGCGGTCGAGAGCTGGCTGGACGAAGGACACGCCCCGCACTATATCCAGCACATGCACCACCTCGCGTTCGCAACCGACGGGTCGGACGGTATCACTCCAGCATGCGCTCTCGGGCACCGTTGGGTCGACGTGCTTCCGGCGCCTCGACTATCCAGTCCGCGACGCCGACGCCGCCCGGCTGTCGGCGTTCATCCGAAAGCATGTACGCCTGCAGGGCCACCGCAGCTTCCACCTGCCCGACCTTGGTGGCCGGCACCGGCCACTGCGGGATCCGGACGTCCCGACGATGACGAGTGACGCGGTGCGCACCTCGACCGGATACCAGGAATGATCGTGGGTCCGGTCGAGGCGCCGGCATTGGTCGCCGCGGGTTCTTGCTGGCAGTCAGCCCTCGACAACTCGAAGTCCTGAGCTCCTGTGATTCGATCCGCTACCACGGATCAAACGCGAGATTCCGTGTCTATTTACGGTATTCGCGGAACGTGGCACGCAGGTCGTCGACGATGAGGTCCGGTTCCTCCATCGCGGCGAAGTGACCGCCTCGATCGAATTCCGTCCACCGCACGATGTTGTGGTTCCGCTCGGCGATGCGGCGGACAGGGATGCCGAGGTCCCGCGGCAACACCGCCACAGCGACCGGCACATCGGTCTCCGGTTCGGGCCTGCCCCACGTCGCGGCGCCCTCGTAGTAGTAGCGCGCCGACGAGCCCGCGGTGCCGTTGAGCCAATAGATCATGACGTTGGTCAGCATCGCGTCACGATCGACGGCGTCCTCGGGCACGTCGGTCGAGTCGGTCCAGTCCTTGAATCGTTCGACGATCCATGCCAGCTGACCTACCGGGGAATCGGTGAGCGCGTAGGACAGCGTCTGCGGGCGAGTGGCCTGCAACATTGCATACGCGCCGAGTTCGTACTGTGCGCGCTGAGCCAGCTGCAGTGCTCGCTTCTCGGCAGGATTGTCGAAGTCGGCCGTTTCGGGAGTGACGGTGGCCGAGGCGATCATCGTCACGTGCAGCGCCACGACGTGCTCGGGATCGATCACCGCCAGTTCACGCGAGATGGCCGCGCCGGTGTCTTCCCCGTGTGCGGCGTAGCGGTCATAGCCGAGCCGCTGCATAAGTTCGGCCCAGGCCCGCGCGGCCCGGCTCGTCGACCAACCGACCGCGGGCCCGGACAATCCGAATCCGGGGATCGTCGGCACGACAACATCGAACGCGTCCTCGGCCTGGCCGCCGTGCGCGACCGGATCGGTCAACGGACCGATCACGTCGAGGAACTCCACGATCGATCCCGGCCATCCGTGGGTGAGGATCAATGGCATGGCGCCGGGCACCGCGGACCGGACATGGATGAAATGCACATCATGACCGTCGATCTCGGTGCGGAACTGGGGGAACGCGTTGAGTCGCGCCTCCTGCGCCCGCCAGTCGTAGGTGGTGCGCCAGTACCGCGCCAACTCCTGGGTGTAGTCGAGCGGAATGCCCTGCGCCCAGCCGACTCCGGTGACCCCGTCCGGCCAGCGGGTCTCCTCCAGTCGTCGATGCAGATCGTCGAGCTGGATTTGGGGGACGTCGATACGGAAGGGAGTGATCTCTGCGCTCATGAGAACGACTTTATGGAGCAGCTAGGACAACTACCGTCCTAGCTCTGAGGAAGAATGTGCAGTGTGTTGGAAACTTCGGCTCGCCTCCTCGAACTCCTGTCCCTCCTCCAGACACCCCGCGTCTGGACCGGCGCCGACCTGGCCGAACGCCTCGAGGTCGATACACGAACCATCCGCCGCGACATCGACAAGCTGCGTAATCTCGGCTACCCGGTGCACGCGGTCGCCGGAGCGGCCGGATATCGCCTGGGCGCGGGAACCAAGCTGCCCCCGCTGCTCTTGAACGACGAGGAGGCGGTCGCTGTCGTCGTCGGGTTGCGCACCGCCGCGGGCGGAACGATCCTCGGCATCGAGGAGAGTTCGCTGCGGGCGCTCGCGAAGCTGGAGCAGATCCTCCCGACCCGGTTGCGACACCGAGTCTCGGCGCTCCAGGCGGCGACCGTCAGCATGCCGGCAGGCACGCCGTCCGTGGACGCGGACGTCCTCACCACGATCGCCGCCGCGATCCGCGACCACGAACAGCTCCGCTTCGACTACCGCACCCACGACGGTTCCGAGATCCAGCGGGCGGCCGAACCGCATCGGCTCGTACACACCGGGCGGCACTGGTATCTGGTCGGCTGGGACATCGAGAAGAAGAATTGGCGCACCTACCGTGTCGACCGCCTCCGCCCGCGCATCCCCAATGGGCCACGATTCACCCCGCGCGAGGCACCCGAGGTCGACCTGACCGGCTGGGTGTCCCGCGGGGTCAGTACCGCCCCCTATCGCTACCAGGCGCGCATCACCCTCGAGGTATCGGCCGCCGTCGCGGCGGACCGCATCCCGCCGACCGTCGGTGTCATCGAGGCGATCGACGATGGGCACTGCCTGCTGCACACCGGCTCGAACTCACTCGACGAAATAGCCGTCTACACCGGACTTTTCGGCTTCGGATTCCACGTGCATGAACCACCCGAACTCATCGACCACCTACGCGCGCTGGCGCACCGCGTCACCGCGGCCATCACGCCCTGCGACGACGCACCCGGTTCGGCTGACCGCCCATCATGATCCGCACCCCGACGAAGCGTGGGCCGAAAACGATCTGTGACCCGATCACAAGGGGCGGGACCGGAATACGCGGGGATCAGTATGTCCACGACCGGACGGGTCCGGTCGGTCGCACAAAGTCTTCTCCGGCGCGCACACCGCGCATGCAGGCCGCCGCCATGGCAGTGTGTGCTACCGGATCAGTTCTTTGCCGAAAGGGGAGTGCTCATGGCCGATAACGGCAATTCCACGGTCGTGTTGGCCGCTGGGAACGCGGAGCTGACGATTCATCCGCAGGACGGCGGACGCCTGACCAGTCTGCGGATCAGCGGCCTGGAGCTGCTGCGGCAGGGTCCCCACTATGGCGCGTTCCCCATGGTTCCCTGGTGCGGACGAATGGGACTGGGCCAGTTCCGAAATGGCGGCACAGTCCACCAAATGCCGATCAACGCCGCCCCGCACGCCATCCACGGCACCGGCCGCGACACGGCCTGGCACGTACTCGGCGCCAGCGAAACCTCCGCCACACTGAGCTACGACCTCACCGCCCCATGGCCCTACCCCGGCCGAGTCACCCAGCTGATCGAACTCGCCCCGGACTCGGTCACCCTGACCATGCGCGTCGAAGCAACCGCCGACACCTTCCCGGCCCAAGTCGGCTGGCACCCCTGGTTTCTACGAAATCTCGGCTCCGGCAATGACATTCAGCTCGACTTCGCTCCCGCCTGGCAAGAAGAACGCGGCCCCGACTACCTTCCCGATGGCCGCCGAATCGCCCCGCAACCCGGCCCCTGGGACGACTGTTTCGCCATGCCCACCGGCACCACCGTCACCCTGACCTGGCCCCAGGCCCTGGAGCTGACGATCACCAGCCCCGCGCACTGGGTGGTCATCTTCGACCAACAACCCGAAGCCGTCTGCGTAGAACCCCAATCCGGCCCACCCAACGGCCTGAATACCCATCCCGACCCGGTAACCCCCACCAAGCCCCTCGAACTCTCCACCACCTGGACCTGGCAGCCCCTCACCTAGACGAGGGATTACGCGCCGCAATCCCTCGTCCAGGAGGATCTGGGTCAGTCGCCTGCGCCAGCGATCCCGACACCGGGCGGAATCATTCGTGCACGTTGGGCATGCATGCGCTCACGTTCGGCCGGGCTCATCGCCGCGAAGGCGGCCTCGCGCCGTTGCGTCATTGCCGCTAATTCTTCCGCGCTCAACTGCTGTGCGTACTCTTCGCGCTGCCGTGTCAGCCGGGCGAATTCCTCAGGGGTCAGTGGCTGATTCATGGAAATTGTCTCCTCTACCAATCGCAGGAACTCCGATGTCGACGGCTCGACCGCGTGATCGAGGCCGTCCAGCACACCGAGCAGGCGTTCACGCAATGTGGCCGCGCGTGCGATGCGTTCATCGACCACCATCAGCTGCTGCCAGATGAGCTCGCGCGGGTCCAGGGTCGGCTCGGCGTGCAGCAGCGCCGCGATATCCTCGAGCGCAAACCCGAAGCCCCGCAACGCCACAATGCGATACAGCCGCTCAACATCGGCCTGGGTGTAGCACCGGTGCCCACCCGACGTCCGCGACGACGGCACCAATAGCCCGAGCCGGTCGTAATGATGCAGCGCCCGCACCGTCACCCCACTTTCCCGAGCCACCTCCCCAACCCGCCACACCCGCTCGACCAACATGCCTCCTCTCGACGTGCCCCACCCACGCTAAAACCTGACGCAACGTCGGTTTCAAGTATCGTTTCGGTCACACCGCCCGACCCGAGTATCTGGGTCTCAGGCCTCCTTGGCCAAGCCAACATTTGAAACTGCGGGGTGCAATGGACAAACTTCTTGTGCTGGTCAACGGCCTACCCGGCTCGGGTAAGTCGACTTTGGCACCGCCGCTCGCCCGCGAGCTGAATGCGCAGGTGCTGTCCAAGGATGTGGTGAAAGAAGACTTAGCGGAATGTATTTCCGGTCCCCAGCACCTGCCGTCACTCGGCGCGATTGCGATGGAAGCGGTCTGGGCGATGGCCGCGGCGATACCGCATTCGGTGGTGATCGACTCATGGTGGTTCAGACCGCGCGACCTCGGGTTCGCGAAAGCGGGTATGCACCGAGTCGGCGCCGACCGCACGATCGAGATCTGGTGTGACGCTTCCGCGGAAACGGCGCGCGCCAGATACGAGCAGCGGGAGCGGGCCGCCGTGCACAATGACCGACGGCGCCTGGTTCATGATTGGGATACCTGGGCCGAGCACGGTCGACCGCTCGAACTGAGCCCGGTAATCCGCGTCGACACGACGCGGGCCGCGGATATTCTCGGCTTGGCCGAGCAAATCGAAATCACCGCTGCCGCAATTCATCCGTGTTGTCGGGGTCGGTGAATCCCGTTGCGATGGCGGCGAGGGCGGACTTCATGACGGCCGGGTTGGGTCTGCGGAGAGCGGGGTGAGTGGTATGGCACGTGATGGTAAAACAGTATTATATGATGGACGTACTGGTGAACCATTTGATAATCGTATTTCTGTTGGAGTAATGTATATGCTTA
>NZ_JBEXLC010000251.1:0-7285 GCF_040609795.1 Nocardia sp. NPDC004604 | reverse complement strand
CGGTCGGCAGCACCGCACACCTCGGCGGCCTCGAGATCTTCGAACTCGACGTCGAGCCCCACTGGGATGACACCAGAAGTCTCATCCGGCACCTGCGGGTCACCGCGGGCACCGATGAGCTGTGGATCAAAGTCGTGCCCGCCACCTACGAGGTGGCCCTCGGCCAAGGCCAGCCGTACATCGTCACCCGCACCTTCTACGACCACCTCGGCCGCCTGCACGTCTTCGGATACACCCTCCCCAACAACGGCGGCATGATGGCCGCGATCCGGTACATCAGCGCCGTGCTCCGCGAATCTCCTGGGGCGGAGGGGTCTTCGGAGGCAGTAGTGGATGCCACTGCGGCGATGCTGGTGGTGCGGGCGCACGCTGCCCCGGCCGGCTTCCCTTCCGACTGGCGGAGCCCGATTGGCAACCTCCCCAAGGTCATCACTCTCCTGCGCCGCGGCATGTACGACACTGAGGTGATCGCGGCGCGGCTGGCGATCACGCCGCATGATGTGCATGCGCTGCTTCGGGAGGCGGCGGCAGCGCTGGGCCGACCGCGATCGATCGACAAGGTGCTCGGTTGGTTGGTCCGGCACGAAGATCGCGACCTGAATTGGCTCTCACCGGTCCAGCGGACGGTTGCTCAGGCGGTGCGAGATGGCGCCCACAGCCCGGACGCGATCGCGGCACAGCTGGGAGTACCGGCACAGAACGTCCGGATGACGTTGTCGAGGTTGGTCGACACCCTCGCGAGGGGGACGTCGACGTCGGAGCCGCGTTGGTTGGATTACGGGACGACGATCCTGGATCTTGCCGAGGCCGGCTACGCCGATCCAATGCTGCTGTCCGAGCGCGAGATCGAGATTGTGCAGGTGGTGGTGGCCCTGGGACGGCAACCCGACGGATCGATTCTCGGCCGCAACGCGCGTGTCAGCCAACTGGAAGATCGAGTGGCGGAGCACGAGAGCGCGCACCAAATACTGGCGGACGCGGACGAACCTGTCGGTAGCCTCGAGGAGTGGCGAAGCAGCCAGGGGGAGTACGCCAAAACGAACCTTGACGAGTCGATGGCCGAAGGTATGGTCGCGGTCCGGGCAAGCGAGTTCTCCTCCTGGCGTTCTTATGAATACGCGGTGTTGTACCGGGCCCTGATGAACATGCCGGTGTTGACAGCGCAGGACGTGGAGCTGTTCCAGCAGGCCGAGCGGCTCGGCATGTGGTATCCGCATCTCAAGGATCCGGTGCGCCTGCGCGAATGGGTCGGTGCAGGTGGCCCCAATGACAGTTTCGTCGGCTTCCCCTTGGCCGGCAGGGACGACCGTGTGCCGGGTCTGGAGGCGGTCCAAGGGCACACGAGAGATGGTCATGTCCGCGATGGTGGTGTGACGGACTCGGTTGTAGACGCTGCTGGATTCGGTACCGAGAACGCGATTCGCTTGCGAGCGGGGGAGGAGTTGACCGAGGATCTGTGGTCGCGGATCCTGGGTGAGTTGCGGCGCCGACAGTGGAGCGACCCGCACCGCGAGGGCGCCGTGCAGACGATGATCACGCAGCGGCTCGCGCGTGGCGATATCCCCGCCGGGACGGCGCTGCGCGTCGAATTCTCCGACGTGGATCCGGTAGCCGGGACCGAAGGAGAGACCCCTCGGGTTCTCTTGATCGCCGAAGGCGACGCCGACAGTGGTGGTTCCGATGAAGTGCGCATGCAGATCACGTGGCGCGACCGGGCTGCGGGCGATCTGAGCATCGATCCGTCCGGTGCCGACGAGATCTCGAGGACGGACCCGATCCAGCCGAACTTGCCGCACCGCTATGACGAAGACGGTGGCGATCATTCGGATGATTCATCTGCGGCGGTGTCGGCTCGGCGGTTGATTGTCGATATCGGTGGGTTGTCGGAAGTACAGGCGCGGGATCATGTCGCTCGGGTCTGGGAGCGGGTCGGTCCTGAGACCCGGGTCATCGGGGTTATGTGGCTCGCCGATTCCCATGCTGCTGGCGAATTTACCGCGGAGAGGCAGCGTAAATGGGGTGGGCTTCCGGTGGGTTCGATCGACGCTTTCTTTGAGGTGCCGGAGGGGGTGTTGCTCCAGAAGCTTCTGGGTGAACGGGGATTCGGGGCGGTGGAGGTCGAGGAGCATCAGGACGGTGCTGTCGGCCTGACTTTTCACCGCCCAGGACAATTCCTTCTCGATGGCGCGAGGGCTGTCGAAGAGGGTGTCGCGGCCTACTTGCGGGGTGATCCGGTGGTATTGCTCGCCGATTTGTTGAGGCGGCTCGATCATCTCGACAGGGTGAACGACACCGAGCGTGCTCGGCGGCGGGGGGCGGGACTGGCGTGGGATCGTGTGCCGGACCGGCGTGTGGCGCGGCTGCGCCGTGAAGTCGAGGCGTATCTGGAAATCAATTTCCAGCTGGCCGAGGCCGAGTCGGCGAACGGTATCGAAACCGATCCCTGGACTGTACGCCGCGCTGCTGCTGCGGTTTTCGCGCTGATCCCGGGCGATGTGGACATCGATCCGGTAGTCGCGCGGACGTTGGACGGGGCGATTCGTCTGACGGTGCGCTATCGCGGTGAGCCGATAGATGGTATCGAGGATGCGTTGCGCCGGGCCGGAATCGTCGTGAGTGTCACGGATTCGGACCGCGGGCGGTACCACGAACTCAGCTGCGTTCTACGCCCTTGGTTGGGTGATGATCCCGAGAACGTTGTGAGGACGTCGGGTGCACCGGATCTCGGCGCACAACTTGTCAGCGGGGTACCTGGTTCCGGGCGGGGCACGGATGATCCGGTTGGTCAGGGCCTGCCCATGAATCCCACCGAAGACGGCCTTTCGGGGGGAGCTGACGAATTAGTCGACGCCACTACGGATGCGGATGCTGTCGCGGAGTTGGAGGTTGCCACCGATCCAGATGGGGAGTCTGGCGCGGTCGCGCAGCCGGTGACGACGCCGGCTGTTGCTGCGGAGTTGGGTGCCGGGCGTCCAGCAGTGCGTGCGGGGATAGAACAAGCGCGGCTCGCATTGATCTCCGATGTCGATGACGCCCGTATCCCCCTGGAGGATGTTTTCCTCGAGGGGCCGGTGCGGGATGCGGCGATGTGGCTGTGGCGGCGTCACCGGGTGATGGTGGATTTGGTCGGTTTGACGGTGGGCCGAGATGATCGCCGACTCGATGAACAGGCCGCGCTGCGGGTGCTTCGCACGATCGCGGCGACGTACGCCGGTATTCCGGCGTTGTTGCCCTGCCAGGTCAACAACGGCTCGCTCGCTCGGGCCGATCACGGCGGGACGACCGTGGCGGTCGATGAGACGAGGGAGTTCGCGCGTCAGGCCACGACCGCAGTGATCGAGACCGTGGCGATCACGGGGTTGCTGGCGGGGGTTTCGGGAGCGGGTTTGGTGAGCTTGCTCGGTCTGCTGCGGTTGACGGAGGTCTCGTGGCAGTACGTTCGTCATCGGGCGGTGCGAAGCGCGTTGGACGGTCGCGTGGAGTCGGCCGGTGCGTCATCTGGGCGGGTGGGTCGTATCGAGCTCGACAAGTCGTTGTTCTCGGCGACGGCGGCGCAGGAATACGCGGCACGGGTGGCCGGTGAGCGGGTGCCAGGCGGTAGAGCTGTCTCGGTATTCGAGGAATTGAAGGATGGTGTGCGCACCGGCATGTTCCGGGGTGGCGGGGATCCTCCGGTGGATGTGACGCTGCGCCAATTGGGGCAACTGGCTTGGCTTTCCGGTGGTGATCGGGCGGCCGAGGCGATCATGCCCGCGCTGTGGGCGGTATTCCTGGAGAACCCCGGCTACCGCGACGCGTGGCCGACGCTCCCCGGTATGAGGTTTGCGGTGTGGTTGATGCGGCAGTTCAGCCTGCACGCGCTGGGACCTAGGCTGAATACCGAAGCTGGCCAGCCGGTGCTCGATCCTGGGCAGTTGGCCACCTTGTTCGCCGAGTCCTTCGTGGCGGTGCGCAGTAAGCATGCTGTCGCGTCGGTTGGCGAGGAGACGGTGTATCGGGTCGTGATGGCCGCGCTGTCTCCCACTACTGACACCGGCACAGCCGGCGCGGTGCGGGAGATTGATCCGGCCGATGCAGCGGAGGCTGTGGGCGCGGAGTCAGCCGGGCCGAAGGCCGTCGCGGCGCATGACTTGCCAGATCCGCACGATTCCGTTTACGTGTCGGCGGAATTGGCTGACTGGTACGAGCGGGTCGACGAGCTGATCGGGTCGGGTGCGCGGATCGTGGTGGTGCGGGGGGCGGGGACGGCGGGCGGGATCGACGCGGCTGCGGCGGCCCGGTGCGTCGAGCTGCTGCGCGGGCGAATCGAGCGGATAACCGCTGGGGGCGAGTCGGTGGTGCTGCTGTTCGATGGTGGCACCGATAATCCGCGCAAGCCGGATGTGGGATCGGTTTTCGGCGGATTGATGGACGCGCTGGCGGGTGACTGGCAGGTAGCCGCAATATCTGTTCAGTCCGAGTGGGCCCAAGCTCCGAGGCTGGTCGCCTATTCGGGCTATGAGCAGATCGTCGTCGGCCGCGTGGATGCGATCACAGCCGAGCAGCTCGACGATCTCAGCGTGAAGGCTGTCTACCGCTCCGGCGACATCGGTCCGGTTCGGGTAACCTTGTTGGCCGCGCTCAACAGCGAAGCGCTGTCCGACAATGCTCTGACCCCGGCCGCTCGGGTCGCGGTCGACGCTAACGAATACCCCAGGCTGCGCTTCGACTTCCTGGACTCCGCCGCGTGGCATGAATTCGCTGCCCACGATCTGCTCGATGCCAAGATACAACTGGCGCTGGCCGAGTACCAGCTCAGTCACCTGGCACCGAAAGACGGCGCGCTATTCAACTTGACGCGCGTGCACGACGAGATGAGCGCACGGCTGGCGTGGCTGACCGCAGAATTGGGTGCGAATTCCGTCCTGTCGGAAACGTCCGACTTGCTCGGCGCCGCGTTTCGCGCACTTCGGGATCTGTATGGAAGGCAGGTCGCCGACCGAGTCACCCCGATGATGCCGTTGCCGGACCGCACGCGACTCAAGGCTGTAGTTGCGGCGATGCCGTGGAACTCGACGGTCCTGGTTGTGGAAGGCAAGCGGCCGCACTTGCTTCACAATCACAAGTCGGTGATCGTCAAGATCGATCTGGAATCTGGAGGGTGCGAGGTGTATCTTCCGGACGAGGGGCCGCCTGCGCGGGGCTTCTTCCTCGACAGCTGGGGCGACCTGGTTTATCCGGACGGTCTTGACCTTGTCACACCAGAATTGGCCACCGAGACGCCGTCGGCGCTTGCCGACACTCTTGCGGCCTTCCCGGAGGCATTCGACAGACTCATGGGCCAGGGTGCGTACGCGCGGCTCGAGCGCTGGGTATTGGACGAATTGCTGCCGAATCACCCTGAGGAACGCGGTATCCCGCAGGCTGCCCTGGTGGCCCTGCGCGCCTATGGTTGTGGGCTGTTCACCGAACCGGATGCCGTGCGTGGCACCGACGACCCGGTGTACCTGGCCGACCGTCAGGTATTCGAGGATGTCCTCACGGCCGGGATGGAACGCATGCCGATGTACCGAACCACCGCAGGTTGGGGACTCGACGTGGCCGAGTCCGACGTGCCAGAGTTACTGGCCGGATATACCGACGGCGTGTTCCTCCCCGAGCAGGCCGTGGTCGGTATGGATGCCGGGATTCCGAAACTGGGTAACATCCAGTTCACCGTCTATGCCGCGCGCGCGCGGGACCTTCGCCTGTTCTCCGAACCCGCAACCAGTCGGACCGCCGTGGCGTACCCTCCCGGCATCCGCCTCCAGGTGGGCAAGCGTTACGACGACGACGGAGTTTGGCGAATCACTTTGCGGGAATCAACGGCGGGTGTTGCCGCAGAAGTGGTCGAATCGCGAATCCCCCCGGCCGATTGTATCCGCGGTAGGGACTTGCTCAGGGACCTGGACTACCGCACCCTCAGCACCTTGGACACCTCGGACGTCGAGGCAGAAGGCGATGGCATTTTGGGCGGGATCTACCGCCACCAGGGATTCGACGGACTGCCGACAATGGTCGGCCCAGGAGGAATCGATGCGCTACTGGCCGCGGGTGGACGGGAACTCTTCCGTGGCGTGACCGAGCCCCGCTACGTCGCCCAGTTCCGAACCGGCAGCTACTTCCCAGGTCGTTCCGCATATGGCATTAGCTCGGGCAACGGCACGTATGTGACGACCAGCAGCAAGGTTGCGCTGCACTATGCGGAGGAGCGGCCCGACGGTGTCGTCCGCATGGCACTACGGCCCGATGCCCGCGTTCGCGATATCGCGAACATTCACGATGAGCACGTCCTCGTGACGTCTGTCCTGAAAAACGAGATTGCAAAGCTGACGCGTATCGAGCGACCGACGTACCAGGTGATCGCCCGGATCGACGCACTTCGTAACCAGCTCGTTGTACTCGGCGATCTTGGGCGCTTCGCCGCTGCGAAGGGCTACGACGCCTACCGCACTTACGGTGGCTACTGGGGCGAAGACGATGAGTACTGGGTCATCCTGAACCGTACCGCGCTGGTAGTTGAGGACGCTCCCCTCCAGGCTCCGACCAGCCATGCCAAGCTGACTGGTGGTGACGATCGGGCGGTGACCTCGGACCAACGTGTCTTGCCCGATGGTCTGTGGCAGCTGTACAACCTGATCGCGCATTGGCGTCAACAGGCGTGGGTTGTCCTGTGCGACCGCGCGATGCCGGGGTCGAGGACCGACGAGACGTCGCCGATCGATGAGGTCCAGACATACAACCGACTCAGTGCCGAGACACAATTCATCGATCAGCTCGCTACCGACCTGGACGAAACGACGATATCCTCGGAGTCGGCCGACGATCCGGTCACAAGCTCGCAGTCGGACAGCCCGACGGCCACGGTGGCACGGCTCAATGAGTTGGCGGAATCCATCGCCGAAGCCCGGTCTCGGCTACGACGACTGACTGCCGGGCCGGAACGCGACTCTGCTTCGGGAGAACTCACACACCTGTGGCAGGAATTCGATGCCGCGTGTGCGCCAGAGACCGTCGGCCAGGCGTACAACCAGTGCGACCCGTTGCTGTTGCGGCAGGTGAAGGCCGAAACGGGAAATGACCACTTCGGGATACTCGACGGTGTTGGGCCACGGGGTGTTACACAATCCGCGCATGAGGACGCGTGGTCGGCCGGATTGCAGGAATTTCGCGACCGCGACGAAGTTGCCGCGATGGTCCGCGATCTGGCTGAGTCCATGAACGTGTCGCGGCGCGACGGCGTCTTCGCGGTCGTTGTCACCGAGCT
>NZ_JBEXLC010000250.1:0-7322 GCF_040609795.1 Nocardia sp. NPDC004604 | reverse complement strand
CATGAAATCAGACATTAGTGCCCACTGCTGACCTAGTCACCAACGCAGGGTTAATGGGTGGTGCCGAACATTAGCGACGGTGTTGCCCCAGTTCGGGGCCGTACCTACTTGCAGGTGTCGTCGGCGGCGTTGACGTGCTCCAGATCCGAGGGCAGTGGGACCGGTGCCGCACTCGATACCGTGACCGACACATTCGAGATCGGATCACCGACCGGCGTCGGAGCCTTCACCGTGCCCGCGTAGTCGGCGCCGATCACGACCTCAACGATGCCGCCGAGATCCTTCGCTTCCTCCATGGTCGCCCCGGGCAGGGAGCTGGCCACGGTGGCCGCCTCGGCCTCATGGCCGGACCCGAAGCGGATCCTGGTGGCGACCTCGGAATTCCCGCCGGAGTAATTGCCGGTGTTGTAGATCTGGAAGCCCTGGTTGCCGAGTTTGGTCGCCGCCTTATTGGCCACGCCCGGCGTCCCCGAACCATTGGAGACCAGCAGCGACACCGTGCCCGGATCGACCGCGAACAGCTTCGGCGGCGCCGGTTGGGCCGACGGGATCGATCCGGGGGCCGGAGCCGACTTCTTCTCGCCCGGCAGTGGCTGGTCATCGATGACGGCGCGGAAGATCGCCTTGATATCGGACTCGCGGGGGATCTCATTGCCGTATGAGGTGGTGCCCGCGGTCGGGATGGTCAGGAAGGTGACCGCGCCGGCGTCGACCTTCTGCAGCGAACGACCCAAGGTTAGTAGATCGGTGGGCTGGACCTTGTCCACGAAGGTGTGGCTGGTGAACGCGGAGATGAAACCGTTCAACTTGCCGGGATCAAAGAGCACCCGGCTCGACAGCGCACCGCGCAGCAGCGAGGCCAGGAACCGCTGCTGGCGGTTGATCCGGTCGTAGTCACTGCGTTCCTCGCCGTAGACGTGCCTGGCGCGCACGTAGTTGAGTGCGGTCGCGCCATTGATGCGCTGTCGGCCCGGATTCTCCAGCACGGTGCCGAGGATGCCGTCCTGGATCGGCTTGGGGGTGCAGACATCGACGCCGCCGACCTGGTCGACCATCGCCTCGAAACCGGCGAAGTCGATGCCGATGAAGTGTCCGATGCTCAGGCCGGTCATCTTCCGGATCACATTGACCAGACACTTCGGTCCGGCGAGTGCGTATACGGCGTTGAGCTTGTCACCCATGGCCGAGGGAAACACCTCGCTGGTGTACTCGGCCTTGTCGTTGTCCCAGCCGTTGCACTGCGGCCGGGTGACGTCCAGGTCGCGCGGGAACGAGACGACCACGACGCGCGAGCGGTTCTTGGGGATGTTCACCAGCATGACAGTGTCGGCGCGGGCGCCCTCGGCGTCGTCGAGCGTGCCGGCGCCCACCTGTCCGTTGACACCGGCGCGGGTGTCGGTGCCGACGAGCAGGTAGTTCTCATCGCCGAGCTGTGCGCCCGAGTCGACGACATCCTCGGGATGGTCGTCGAGCGCGGAGACCTGGGTGAAGCCGTTGGCGGTCGAACGTAGATAGCTCCAGCCCGCGCCGGTAACCAGCAGTGAGACCACCGCGCAGATCGTCATGGTGGCCCGGCCGGCCAGTTGCAGCCGCTTATTGCGGCGCTGCCGACTCGCAGCGAGCCGGGACAGGCCGACGCGGGTCGATGCCGCGGCCGTCTTGGGGGCCTCAGAATCGGTGGTCGGCCAGCCGTTGGCGCGCTTTTTGGCGGGCGGGGTGTCCTCGACCGGGGGAATGACATCGGTGACGACCTCGGGCGGCTCATTCTCGCCGGACGCCGTCGCGGTACGGCGCTTCGCGGGGTGGGCGGCCGTCGAGGTACCCGCGATGTCGTCGACAACCGCGGAGGACCCGGCTCTGCGAGTGGTGCCGGACGCGCGAGGCGGCGCGTCCGCCTTGCTGGCCGCTGGGGTACTCGATGTGCGGGGCGGTGCGTCGGCCTTGCGCCCGGCCGGGATGCCCGACGTGCGTGATGGTGCGTCCGCTTTCGGCCCGGCTGGCATGCCCGATGTGCGGGGTGGTGCGTCGGCTTTGCGTCCGGCTGGCATGCCCGATGTGCGGGGCGGTGCGTCGGCCTTGCGCCCGGCCGGGATGCCCGATGTGCGCGATGGTGCGTCGGCTTTCGGCCCGGCTGGCATGCCCGATGTGCGGGGTGGTGCGTCGGCTTTGCGTCCGGCTGGCATGCCCGATGTGCGCGGTGGTGCGTCCGCCTGACGTCCGGCAGGGGCGCTCGATTTGCGCGGCGGCATATCGGACTGGCGCGCGGAGTCCGCGGCCCGGGACGGGGCGGATTCCGGGGGTTTCGGAGCGGCGCTCTCGGACTGCCGCCTGCGTCCGGAGCGTTCGTTGTCGACCTTCTGGACCAGGTCCTGAACCGTCAGCGGGGCCGAGCCGGGTTCGGAATCGTTATGTCGGGCTCTGCGGGACGACCGTGCGCCGTCCCGGTCGGTGTAATCCGCCGTGGGATAGCGCTCCCACGGGGCGCGACCTCCGGGCCGTGGCGACTGCCCGTGCCGATCGTCACCCACTAACGAACCTCGCTTTTCGTCTCTGCTGCCGTTTCGGCCGCTTTCGACCGGCATGACCGATTCCGCCAATGATAACGATTCCGCCACGGCGAGCCAGCCCAGTGCGAAATCAACAGGCCGCAGAGGTGTTTCGGAACTCCATGCGCGCTGGTGGGAGGGTTTTTGACGATCGGATTTCATTTCGAGTGCACACCGATCGCGCCGGTGTGACCGATGCACCTCGCACGAGACGATCCCGTAGCGATTGCTTGCAGGTCGGTCGAAAGGATCCCGTAGCGATTGCTTGCAGGTCGGTCGAAAGGATCCCGTAGCGATTGCTTGCAGGTCGCTCGAAAGGATCCCGTAGCGATTGCTTGCAGGTCGCTCGAAAGGGTCAGCCGCCGCTGTGCATCAGGTCGGCACCCGCCGGAACGGCCGGATCGTCCGGATCGTCGAGCCAGCCGTGCGGCAGCGCCACCTTGCCCGGTGACCCCTGGCGGCCGCGCGGACCTTCGGCATCGCGGGGGAACGGCGCGGTCGGGTCGAGTTCGCCGATGAGATCCTGCAATTGGGTGAGACTCGACACAGTGGCGAAGCTGCGGCGCAGCTCGGCGCCGACCGGGAAGCCCATCAGATACCAGGCCATATGCTTGCGCAGATCGCGCATGGCCTTGTCCTCGCCGAGATGTTCGGCGAGCAGCGCGCCGTGCCGGTATAGCACCTCGCCGACCCGGCCGAGATTCGGCGCCTCGGGCAGTGCTTGGCCGCGCAGTGCCGCCTGCAGTTCGGCGAACAGCCACGGGCGGCCGAGGCAGCCGCGCCCGACAACCACTCCGTCGCAACCGGTTTCGTCGATCATGCGCACCGCGTCGGCGGCGGAAAAGATATCGCCGTTGCCGAGCACCGGGATCGTGGTGACGGCTTCCTTGAGTCGGGCGATCGCGGTCCAGTCGGCGTGGCCCGAATAGCGCTGTGCGGCGGTGCGGGCGTGCAATGCGACGGCCTTGGCGCCCTCGGCCTCGGCGATGCGGCCGGCGTCCAGGTAGGTCAGGTGGTCATCGTCGATGCCGATGCGGAACTTCACCGTCACCGGGACACCGGCCGGTTCGGCACCCGAGACCATGGCCTTGACGATCTTGCTGAACAGCGCGCGCTTGTACGGCAGCGCCGCGCCCCCACCCAGCCGGGTGACCTTCGGTACCGGGCAGCCGAGATTGAGATCGATGTGATCGGCCCAACCCTCGCCGACAATGATCCGCACGGCCTCGCCGAGCGTGGCCGGATCCACGCCGTACAGCTGCATCGAGCGCGGATGCTCGTCCTCGTCGAAGGACATCATGTGCAGCGTCTTCTCATTGCGCTCCACCACCGCGCGCGCGGTGATCATCTCGCACACATAGATCGATGTGGAGCTGCCGAACTCCCGGCACAGCTTGCGGAATGCCAGATTCGTGATGCCCGCCATCGGCGCGAGCACCACCGCCGGATCGACCGGATACGGCCCGATCCGCAGCATGCTCTTGGCCTCAGCGGTAATAGTCACGCCCACCAGTGTCTCATCCGCCCCGAGGCAGCGCCGATGCCACCGCTGTCCGATATGCGCTGGCGCACGCCGGTTCGGCGCGATACGACCTATTGGTCGCGGAGTCTGCGGTGGTAGATCTCGCGTACGGCGGGATCGGGTTGGGCATAGGCCGTTGTCGCGCCGGTGAATTCGGCGACGAGCAGCTGGGCGCGGTAGGGCAGCAGCTGGGCCGACTTGATAATGGCCGCGAGTCTGCGCGGGACGGTGGTCAGCGGCTTGTTCGTCCGTACCGATCGCACGATCGCCTGCGCGACATCCTCCGGATCCACTGTGGTCAGCGGCGTGATCCAGTTCGGCATATTGGCACCGGCCGATAGTTCGGTGCGGACGATGCCGGGCAGCACCGCGCCGACGTGCACACCGTGCTCCTTCATCTCCAGGTGCAGCGCCGAGGTGAACCCGACCACTGCGTGTTTGGTCGCACAGTAGGTGGCCAGGCCCGGAAAGCCCTGTGTCCCGGCCAAGGACGCGATATTGATCAGATGTCCGCTGCCGCGGTCCTTGAACCGTTGGACCGCGAGCCGGGAGCCGTGGATCACCCCGTTGAGGTTGATATCGATGATCCGATCGGTCATCTTCTCGTCCTCATCAGCAAACAGGCCGGTCGGCATGATTCCGGCATTATTGACGAGTACGTCCAATGGCCCGAGTTCGCGGTCCACGGTGTCGAGGAATGCGGCGAAGGCGGCGCGATCGGTCACATTGAGCGGCAGACCGACGATCTTGGCATCCGGATCCGCACCCAACTCCGCCGCCGTCTTCGCCACCAGTTCGACATCGATATCGCCGATCGCGACCGCGGCGCCTGCCGCGAGGAATGCCTCGGCGGTGGCGCGTCCGATACCGCGCGCCCCTCCGGTGATCGCGACGACCTTGCCGGTGAGCGTCCCGTTGTCCTTCGATGTGCTGGACATGTCCTCGGCCTCCTACGGTCCTATGACTGTGGCCGGTCGGCGCAGCGCGCCGTCGGCGGCAATACCTTCAGTGTCGAGGTTTGCGGCCGGATCGTCGGCGGATTCGGAATAGCGTTCGAGCTGGCTGCGCACTCCCGGTGCGCCGAGGGTGCCAGGGCCTTCTCAGACGCCCTCAGTAGCCTGTTACTCGCGGGTATCGCCCGTGACCACCAGACTCATCGGAGAGGGCGAATGACGGAACGGATCGAGGGCACCGCATCAGCCGGGGACGGCGACTCCGGTATGGAGTCGGATAAGACTGCCGAGACGAGGGCATCCGATACGAAGGCCGATACGTCCGGGCAGCGGTCGGACCGGCAGTCGGGAACCGTATCGATTCGCGTCTCCACCGTGGTCACCGGCGCCGTAATCGGCGCATTGGTGATCGCAGTCGGCATATTGACCGGATTGCTGTGGTCGGCGCGCAGCGATCTCGCCGAGCAAAAGGATCGGGCGGCCGCGGATAAGAAGGCCGAACAGGTCGCCAGCGAATATGCGGTCGGCGCGGCCACCGTCAATTACCAGGACATCCCGTCCTGGGTAGCCAAGCTGAAGGCGAATACCGTTCCGCAGCTGGCGAATAAGTTCGATGCGACCGCGCCCAAGCTCGAACAGATTCTGGTTCCGTTGAAGTGGACGTCCACCGCCGCGCCGATTACCGCAAAGGTGATGTCGGAACAAGGCGGTGTCTACAAAGTCGACGTGTTCGTAAATGTGAGTTCGACGAATGCGCAGAGCCCGGAGGGCGCGCAGACAACGGTGACCTACAACGTCACACTGGATAAGAACTCGGACTGGAAGATCACCGATGTCGGTGGTGTCGACGGCGCACTGCCGATGAAGTAGGGCCGCCGCGAGTTTCGGCGGTTGAACCTAAAAACTCGCCGACGAGATCGGCGTTGCCGGATATAAACGCGCCGCCGCCGGAGAAATCCGGCGGCGGCGCGTTGTCGTTTGCGGGGTCGAGATCAGCTGGCGACCCCGGCCAGCTCGCGCTTCTTCGCCTCGCGGGCGAGCATGCGGTCGCGCTGCTCTTCGAACTTGATGACGTCCTGGCCCAGTTTCTCCAGGAACAGACCGAGCCGCTCGCGGACGGCCTCACCGCGCGCGGTGAAGTCGGTGCGCTCGAAGATGTTCCACTTCTTGAGCACCGGCTGCACCACCTCTTCGAGGTGCTGGCGCAGGTCGTAGATGCCGTGCTTGGCCATCAGCACGCCGTTGCGGCGGAAGTTGGGCATACCCGCGCCGGGCATCTGGAAGTTCTCCAGGATCAGAGTGATCGCCTCGAGCGCCTGGTCGGGGGACAGGTCGAGGGCCGCGCCGCACATGTTGCGGTAGAAGATCATGTGTAGGTTCTCGTCGGCGGCGACGCGCTGCAGCATGCGGTCGGCGATCGGATCGTCGCAGACCCTGCCGGTATTGCGGTGGCTGACCCGGGTGGCCAGCTCCTGGAAGGTCACGTACGCGACCGAATGCAGGAAGCCTGCATCGGCCTCGGTGGGGGAGGCGAAGCCGTTGGTCATGTGGACCATGCGCGCTTCCTCGAGCGCCACAGGATCGACGCCACGGGTGACAACGAGGTAGTCGCGCATGACGATGCCGTGGCGGTTCTCCTCGGCCGTCCAGCGGCCCACCCAGGTGCCCCAAGCGCCGTCCTGGGAGAAGTTCTCAGCGATCTCGCGGTGGTAGGAGGGCAGGTTGTCTTCGGTCAGCAGATTCGTGATCATGGCCGCCTTCGCGACCTCGTTCAGTCGGGACTGCTCGGGGTCCCAGTCCACGCCGCCGAGTGCCGCGAAGTTGCGGCCTTCATCCCACGGGACATAGTCGTGCGGATGCCATTCCTTTGCCATGGAGAGGTGCCGGTTGACGTTTTCTTCGGCAACCGGCTCCAACTCCGTGAGCAGCTCGAGTTGAGTCAGATCCCTTGCCATATACAAGCCCTTCATGTCTGCGTGGCGCTCTTGCTGGTCAGTCCCCTGGGTAGACCGTGTCGATGCGGCCATACCTTACGGCACCGTAGGTGTGATGCGAAACGCATCCGGCCGACAAAGAACACGTCGTGATAGACGTCATACGCCAACGTTGGCGTACGACAACCATCCCGAGTGTAGGGGGTTGGTCCGCGCGAGGGGTCTATCGCTATGGCCCGAGAGTCGTTAGCCCAGCGTGGGGCATCGCACAGAGTCGGGAGTGTCGGCGCGGGCGAGCTTCAGCGTTTTGCGCCCGAAAAGACCGTCCAGCATGCTTCCGAGCGCACCACCTGCGTTCTCGGCCAAC
>NZ_JBEXLC010000249.1:0-7418 GCF_040609795.1 Nocardia sp. NPDC004604 | reverse complement strand
AAACATATCAAGAAAAACAGTTTTAATTTATAATGAATTAATCATAGCAATTAAAGAATTGAGGTTTTGAATTTGAACACACACACTAAACATAGCCCTGGCAACCTGCGAACCGAGAAGAACCCGACCGGGACCCTGACCGAGGTCGATTTCGGCCTGGCCCCGGGCCGCATGGATGGCACGCCTGTGATCTCGGACGAGACGATGGCCAAGGCCAGGGCGTTGTTCGAGGCGCAGCAGGGCCGCCCGATGGAGGCCGATGACGAGGAATTGTTCGAGTTTGCGGCCCGCGCGCAATTCGAGACTGTCCAGGACCGCGACTATTTCCTCTTCCCCAGCACGGACAGTGCGCACCTCGGCGAGGAGGATGCACACGCCAGCGGGGACGGTGTGCGCAACGAGATCGTCCTCAACCGCCGCAGCGACGGAATGCCCATGCGCAACAAGCATTCCGGCGGGCCGGGGGTAGAGACCGAAGAAACCATCAGCAGCAGCCGGTTACAAAGCAGGCTTGGCCAGATGGTCGACGCGAAACACGGAATCGACGGCGTGCCGATGGGCGACGGTGGGGAATCCGAGGCGTCGGTCAATGTGGCGGAACTGCTGTCGCATTTCCGCATCGTGCGGGGCATATCTGGCACCGCAGACCTGATGGAGGACGTCTTCGTCACCCTGGGGTACGGCGAGGTCATGCCGATGGACCGATTCGCCGAGTCGGGCCTGGAGAAGCTGGCGAATACCTGGGCTCCTACGAAGGATGCCAAATGGGAGGAGCTCGCCGACCGCGCCAAGGTGCATTCGGCGGCAGGGAATCCGGTCTTGATTCGGGTCGACAGCCCTGACGAAATCGGGCCCATCGTCGCGAAGCTCAAAGAGCGGGGGATCGAGCCGCAGGTGGCGTCCTCGCCCGCGATCGCCGCCGCAGACGATCCGAACGAGTTCATCGAACGCATCACCCAGGACGCGGGTAGGCCGGTCGAAGTTGGCGAGGAGGTGGGCACGCAGGCCGACGTATCTCAGAACGCCGGCGCATCGAGCGAGGCCGGTGAGGAGGCAGGAGCAGACTGGGGGGCCGAGGAGGCGAGCGCGCTGGGCCCGGTCACCATCGGTGTCGATGTGATCATGCGCGGCAACGACTACAGCTCCGAGATACTCGGCAAGCCGTTCCGGTTGCTGGGCAGTGGATATTCCTCGGCGGCCGGTGAGATCAACGACCGGCAATTCGAGGGTCGCGGTTCGCGGCCCGACCAGCACGGTCCGATCCGATACAGCAGCGTCGAATACTTCGTGTCGCCAGAGGACCTGCTGTTCGACCAGCCACACGACGTCGCCGTTGTCGAGCGGTACAAGGCCGCGGTGGCGGCGGACGAGGCCGCGCCGACGGCCGAGACGCAAGCCGCGCTGATGTCCGCCGAAGAGGAGATGAACGGCCTCATCCCTGGGCTGAAGGCCGAAGTCGCCTTGCAGCTGCGGCGCAATCTGGTCGCCTCCGGCGCGGTCGCAGCGGACGCCGCGCCGACGGAATGGCGCACTGGCGGCCGGAACTCGTTGCCGGTTCAGCACATCCAGTACATCAACCGCGCCGCACATCACGAATCGGTCGTACCCGAGCTGCCGCCCGAGGCCCGTGCCGACGCTCCGTCACCGATAGCCGATGTTCCACGCGCATTGCCGGGGCGGATGCGGGACACCTACCGGGACCTGTGGGCAGTGCGCAACTGGCAGTACGTCCACGCCGCGACGGCCATCGCCGGATTGTCCCCGGCATCGCAGGCCGCGTTCCACGGCTGGACACGCTGGACCGGTATCGACGCGATCCAGCAGGCGCTGTCCTCGACTCCGGGCACTGCGGACGACCGGCTGGCCGCGTATGCGGCGCTGGACGCGGTATCCGCGTACAACGACTCCGCATGGGACATCGCGGCCATCCAGGCCGCGGCCGATCGCTCCGACCTGGCACCGCAGCTGCAGGCGTTCACCGGTGCCGTTCAGGATTGGCTGGCCGCGCGGGACGCCTTGTACAGCGCCGCCGCTTCTTCCGTCCAAGATGAGTCGTCTCCGTCGAGCGACCCGACTGGGAATGACGAGCCGGCAGGGGGCTATCGCGCGTACCTAGCTGCCAATGCCGCCCGAATGCAAGCGCGTGCGTCGTTGCTCGAGGCGGTGCAGGATAACGATGTGTCGCCGGATGTGGGGGACGCAGACCCCGGCCGCGACGATCAGTCGGCGGGTGCCGAGACTGGTAGTGAGGACGCGGATCGATCCGATTCGGCAGCGGAAGACGACCCGGCTCTAGAGGGATCCGACACCGACGCGGACGGCGCGCCGGAGGAGGACTCGACGAAGTCGGACGGATCCGACGCCGAGGTGGACGGCGTGCCGGAAGCGCAGTCTCTGACGGAGAATGACAGCACGGCAACAGCATTCAACGAGTTGACGAGTTCCGTTGCGACCTGGCCTGCGTTGACTCCGGTGCTCGGCGAGTTCGTCGCTGCGCTGCACGCCGCCCAAGCCCGCACGGTGACAACGCAACAGGGAACGACGCAATCCCACAACGGCGCGGCCGATGTGGCGGTGCTGCGGGAATTCCGCAAGCTGCTCACAGATCTGTCCGCCGACACGCTCACGCGACTCGAACGGATCATCGCGGAATACGCTCGCGCACACGCCGAGACCGTGCCCGATCCCGACGCGCTGCGAAACCCAGACGGGTATCCGAATGAACTGGATCGCCTGAATCCCGACGGTCCTCCCGGCGAGGGCACCGACAGCAGCCGTGACCCCGACTTCGCCGACTTGGCGCAGGCGACGGTCGATTGGCACGTGCTGCGAAGCGGAATCGAGCTTGTCGGCGAGTTGATAGAACCGGATTCGGCGGCGGATCCGACGCGAAGCGGTCTGTTGTGGTCGCATGCACAACGACTGGCCGAATGGTTGGCCGCCCGCCTTCCCGTGATGCAGTTGGGTGGGACACGCGAGCGCCTTGCGCATCCCGATGCCGAGGTGGTCGCCGCGCTCATGCAGCGCCAGGCCACCGCAAGTGCCGCATTGTCGACCGCGCAACGCGCGCTCGGACATCTCGGCGGAGCACAGACTGTTGCTGAGGTAGCTGAGGCCTCGGAGCACGGATCGGCATCGGACGAAGCGCCCGACGCCCGAACCGATGCCGAGTTGGAATCGGATCCAGCTGTGGCGGAGGGTGATCCGAGTCCTAGCGCCGCCGCGTCCGCTGTGTACGGGGTGCTGCGCGCGGAGGTGGCGGCGGCGGCAAGCCAAGCCGAGGCGCGGTGGCGGGCCGCGGTTGCGGCGTTGGGCGTGGATCCGCTCGCCGTGGATCCGGACGCGGTGCGTGAGCTTCAGGACGCCGCGTTCGAGCAATATGTACTGGCGGATGTGAATCGGTGGGTGTCGCCCGGAGCGCCGCGCCAGCGCCTCGAAGCCGCCATGGCCGCTGTCGGGGTCGACTTAGATGCCGCGCGCCCCCTTGCTGCGGCGGCGGTGCGTGAACTGTACGACGCGGCAGTCCGTCACCATGAGGCGCGCGAATGGCTGGACCGGCTCGATCTGGTGGCCGGTCTGGCCATTGATCCCGCGTCGAAGCTGGCCTACGCGCAGGCGGTGCTCGCGCGGGTCCTCGCATCGGAGCGGTTTGACCGGGCCACCGCAGACTTGCCGGAGGACGTGGTGCGGATCCTGCGCTCCCCGGCCGATCGGCTGTTCGTCTTCACGACGCTGAGCCTGGTGATATCCGGCGGACGCGACGATATCGTGCTGACGCCGCAGCAACGAGTGGAGCTGTACTACGCCGTCGCCGAATATCACAATGCCGGAACGGAAGCCGTGGCGGCCAGATGGCAGCTCGAAGCCGAACAGGACCAGACAAACGGCTCTGCGGGACCCGAGGTTTCCTACCCGGCGCGACTGCGGCGACTGGTACAGCAACTGCTGCCATCCCGGACGGAATCCCGGCACACACCGCCCGCCGCAGCAGCCACGACCGACCTGGTTAACCGCCTGTTCGATGGTGCGGACATTGCCGCCGACGATCCGCGACAGCGGAATTGGCTCGCCGAGATCGCGCTGGAGCTGCTGCGCACAGCGCGCAGACCGGCGGCGGACCCGGCGTTGGTCGGGCAAGCGCGCCGCGATGCGGTGAACAGCGCTCTCGCCACGCAGGTCCGTGTGCTGCATATGCTGGCCCAGCTCGACCGCCGAGGTCCCCGGCTCGACGCGCTGCACGACCCGGCCGAGTCGAACCTCACGCCGGAACAGATCGCCGAGATTGCCGCCTTGGCAGGCAGACTCGGAATCGAACCGCCGGATTCCTGGGACCCGAACCGGTGGCGCTCGGAACTCACGCGAGTGCACCGTGACCTGCGTGCGCAGGCGTTGCGCTTGGTCCAATTGCGCACGGACTCCGGACAGTCCAGGACACCAGCCGACACACTGGGTTATTCCGCCGAATTCCGCCGATACCAGCTTCGTCGCGAGGCCCTCGCGCAGTTGGAGGCACTCCTGTTCGGTGACGTCGAAACGCGAGAACCTCTGCGCGACATCGTCACTCGCCGTGCTGCGGAACGCGACGAGGCCCGGGCGCGATTGGTCGACGAATCCGACGATGTGGCGCAGCGCGCCACGGCACAGGCCATCGCGGCGGCCGCGGGCCCGCAGCAACTCACGCAAAGCGATCTCACCACGATCCGCGACGAGCTGGCTTCACTCCACGACGAACTAGCGGACGACCAGGTCTTCACCGGACCGGCCGCCGCCGAGATCGAGCTTGTGCGAACGCTGTTGGATCTCGTCACCGAAGCGCTGCGCACCAGCTCGTTCGAGTCCGCCCGTTCTGTTGCGGACTGGCTGGTCGCGCGCTATCGACTCGAGTCCGCCGTGGACCCGCTCGCCTATCTCAGGGCCGAGGTTGGCGACTGCGACGCGCTGTTCTGGTTCGGCCCCGAGGCCGCTGGGCTCATTTTGCGCATCGTGGACGCGCTGGCCGCTGTCGACGGCGCGGAGACCACCCGCCGCACTCTGCTCGTGGCGCTCGGTGAATACCAAGCGGCGACTCAGGTTTTCGACGTTGTCGATGTCGCGGTGTCCTTACCGGTGGTATCGGAATCCGTGTCGTCCGACGACGCGCTCGCCGACCGTGCCGCCCGAGCCCGCGCGGCGCTGGAAGAGCAGGCGCGTCGTGTTGAGGCGGAGGCATTCGACGCAGTGCACCCGGCCGTCGAGGTCGAGGACGATTCGGTTGGTGAGACCTCCCCCGATACCGCGCAAACCGGCCCAGCGGCTTCGCGTTTCGCGCAGTCGTTGGAGTCGGCTACATCCGTGGCGCAGATTCCGGGTGATGGGTCGGTCGACCGGATCCCCGCAATGGATGGTGTTCCGGTACATGGTGATCAGCGGGATATGTCGGCGATCGCCGACACGCTCGCGTCCTTCCCGGAGTCATTGGACAGACTGATGGGCCAGGGAACCTACGCGCAGCTCGAGCGCTGGGTACTGGACGAATTGCTGCCGAATCACCCCGAGGAACGCGGTATCCCGCTGGCTGCCCTGGTGGCTCTGCGCGCCTTTGGTTGTGGGCTGTTCACCGAACTGGATGCTGTGCGTGGCTCCGACGACCCGGTGTATCTGGCTGACCGTCAGGTATTCGAGGACGTCGTCACGGCTGGCATGGAATGCATGCCGATGTACCGAAACACTGCGGGTTGGGGACTCGAGGTGGACGAGTCGGACGTGGCAGCGCTGCTAGCGAGAATTCCCGTCGGCGCGCTCGTCGCCGACCAGGCCCTGATCGGTATGGATGCCGGTATGCCCCCACGGGGTAACGTCTGGTTCGTCCTCAATTCCCGCCGAGCGCGGGACCTTCGCCTGTTCTCCGATTCCACGACAAGTCGGACCGCGTTGGCGTACCCGCCCGGCGTCCGCCTCGAGGCGGGCATTCGCTACCAGGATGACGGCGTCTGGATAGTCCTTCTGAAGGAGTCAGTAAATGCTGCCGCGGAACCGGTCGAATCTCCCATTCCTCCAGCGGGTTACGTCCGCGGTCGGGACCTGCTCAGGGAGCTGGACTACCGCACGCTCACCACCTTGGACTCCACAGACGCGGCGACCGCAGGCGATGGCATTTTGGGCGGGATCTACCGACAACAAGGATTCGACGGACTGCCGACAATGGTCGGCCTAGGAGTAATCGATGCGATAGTGGCTGGCGGTGGACGGGAATTCTTCCGTGGCGTTACAGAGCCTGGCTATGTCGCCCAGTTCCGAACCGGCCGCTACTTCCCGGGTCGTTCCGTGTTTGGCGTCGACACAGGTAATGGTACGTATGTGACGACCAGCGGCAAGGTCGCCCTGCACTATGCGGAGGAGCGGCCCAACGGTGTCATCCGCATGGCACTACGGCCCGATGCCCGCAAGGGCGATTTGGCGACCATCGTGCGTGAGCAACAGCATGTGCTGAATCTCCGCATGGAGGAACGGGCGAATCTATTCGGTATCGAGCGACCGACGTACGAGGTGATCGCCCGAATCGACGCACTCAATGACCAAATCGAGGTGCTCGGCGATGTCGGGCGCTTTGCCAGTGCGACGGGCGACTACGACGCCTACCGCACCGACGCTGGTTATCTGGGCGAAGACGATGAGTACTGGGTGATCCTGAACCGCACCGCGCTGGTGGTCGAGGACGCCCCCACCCAAGCACCGACAAGCCAGGTCGAGCCGACCGATGGCGACGGGCAGGCGGTGGCCTCGGACCAGGGTGTCTTGCCCACTGGTCTGATGCGGCTGCGCAACCTGGTTGCGCATTGGCGTCAACAGGCGTGGGTTGCCCTGTGCCACCGCGCGACGGCGGGGGCAACGAGCGACCAGAATTCGCCGACCGATGAGGTCCGGACATACAACCGACTCAGCGCCGCAACGCAATTCATTGATCAGCTCGCCGCCGACCTGGACGCAGCGATCACCTCCTCGGAGCCTGGCTCGCGGCTGGATGGCCTGGCGGCGACCGTGACGGGGCTCAATGCGTTGGCGGAATCCATCGACCAAGCCCGGTCTCGGCTGCGGGCCCTGTCTGCCGGGCCGGAACGCGACTCCGCGTCCGACGAACTCACACGCCTGTGGGAACAGTTCGACGCCGCATGCGCACCGTCGACAGTCGGCCTGACCTACAACCAGTGCGACCCGTTGCTCTTGCAGCAGGTGAAGGCCGAGACGGGAAGCGGCCACTTCGGGACACTCGACGGTGTCGGGCCGGAGGGGGTCACACAGTCCGCCCATGAGGACGCGTGGTCGGCCGGATTGCAGGAATTCCGTGACCGCGACGAAGTTGCCGCGATGGTCCGCGATCTGGCTGAGTCCATGAACGTGTCGCGGCGCGACGGCGTCTTCGCGGTCGTTGTCACCGAGCT
>NZ_JBEXLC010000248.1:0-7433 GCF_040609795.1 Nocardia sp. NPDC004604 | reverse complement strand
GGTGGTCGGCTCGTGCGGGAAGGTTTGGCACCGGGTGTATATCCGTTCAACTGCTGAGGCTTGTGCTTGCGGTGCATGCCCTTCTATTGCGCGGATGTGAGACGGGCCGCGAACGGTCGCTCGTAAGACTCGCTCCGCGGTGGTCGGCTCGTGCGGGAAGGTTTGGCACCGGGTGTATATCCGTTCAACTGCTGAGGCTTGTGCTTGCGGTGCATGCCCTTCTATTGCGCGGACGCGAGACGGGCCGCGAACGGTCGCTCGTAAGACTCGCTCCGTGGGGGTCGGGGTGCGGCAGCGGTCCGATTCAAGCGACGTGTGCCGACAACCAGTTTCGCCAGTCGGCGACCAGATCGGTGCGGCTGGTGCCGAGGACATCGCGCATGATGCGGTCCTCGCTGGCCGGGTCCTGTTTGCCTGCGGCGATGCGGCGGTAGAGCTCGACCAGGCGTGACCGGTCGAACTTGTCGGCGATGAATGCGCAGACCGACCAGCCCTGCTCATAGGCCGCGACGGCGCCGGTTCCGGCGAAATCGACGTCGGCCGGGAGATCGCGTGGGATATCCCCGGCGCGGACCCGGGTGGCCACCGTCGGCGCGATATCGGCGAAGCGATGTCCGGTGCCGAGGTGGGCCACGAATTCGGCGAAGCCCTCGAGCATCCACTGCGGTGCGCCGTCGACGGTCTGGGCGCGGGCCGCGATATGGGTGAGTTCGTGACGAAGCAGCGTGCGCATGCCGTCGCGGTCGAGGCGGCGTCCGGCGTCGGCGCTGAAGACGACGCGCTGCCCGGTCGGCTGGGTGCCCGGCACGAACGGGTCGGCGACCGAGGCCGCGGCGACATCGGCGGGCATATTGGTCGAACGCACCAGCGCGGCGAACTCCGACGGATTCGATGCGACCACCACCAGCGCGGACTGGGCCCAGCCCGCACCCCAGACGTCGGTGACGGCCGTGGTCGCGGTGGCGAGTTCGCCAGCGAGGATATCGATTTCGGCCCGTTGCGCGGGATGACCGACGACCAGTGACTCCTGGTCGTTCCCGGTCGGCACCTGTTCGGTGACGAGCTGTCCGAACGGTTCGAGAGTCCGGCGGACCGCGGTCAGGCGCGCATCGTCATCGGCCGCGGCGCGCACACTGCCGATCGAAGTCGGCTGGGCCGCATGCAATTTCGGCAGTACCCAATTCGGCACCACCAGCAATGCGCCACAGGTGCCGGTCAGCACGATCACCATCGCGACCGTGGCCACGAATTGGAAGCGTCGCCGCACGAACAACCACGTGCGGGCGCGCCGCAAGCTACTCATAGCCGATCAGTATCGCCGAGCCGAGTGATAAGGCGTCGACCCCAGGGGTGCGACGGCGACCGGAACGCCGAACGTCGACGCGTGCAGCATGAGTCCATTGCCCGCGTAGATGCCGACATGGGAGATATCGGAGTAGAAGAACACGACATCGCCGGGTTGCAGATCGTTCTTGTCCACCGGGGTGCCGTAGGAGGCCTGCTGGGAACTGGTCCGCGGCACATCCTTGCCGACCTGTTTGAAGGCCCACTGCACGAGTCCGGAGCAGTCGAACTGGTGCGGTCCGGTCGCGCCCCAGACGTACGGGTCGCCGATGCGGGTGAGTCCGGCGGCCAACGCGCTGGTGCCACTGCCGGGAACCAGGCCGTGCAGCAGGGTGTCGGTATCGAATCCGGGCGGGAAGGGCGATCCGGCCAATGCCGATTTGTCCTTGGTGGACAACTGACCCCAGGCCTCGACCACCTGCGCGATGGACCCCGACAGGACCGAACGCTTGCGCTCGAGATCGGCGCGCACCTGATCGGCCTTATCGGAGGCGGCGCGGGCGGTGTCGGCGGCGGTGCGCGCGGACTTCTCCGCTTCGGTCGCGGCGGCGGTGGCCCGCTTATAGAGATTGAGCTGCTCGGAGTTCTTCGCCGAGATCACGTCGATGGTCGACATCTGGTCGAGCAGCCGCTGCGGTGAATCGCTGAGCAGGACGGCGGAGAGCCGGTTGGTGCGTGCGCCCTGATAGGCGGCGATCACGGTGCGATCGATGATCGGCTGGAACTTGCGGACTTCGTCGCGCGCCGCATCGGCGGTCTGCGTGGCATCGGCGAGTTTGGCGTCGGCCTCGTGCAGGGCGGCGAGTTTGGTGTCGAGATCGGCCTGTGCACCGAGCGCCTGCTGATTGAGCTGTTCGGATTCGCGCGACAGGTCGATCATGCGCTGCACGGCCTCGCTGGCCGTGGTCGGCAGGGCGGCCGGATCGGCCCCGGCCGGACTGCCGCTGTAGAGTGCCGCGGCCAGGACTCCCGCCGCTAATGTCCCTCCCACCAGACGTTTCGTGCGATGTCTCCGGTGATGTGTCACAGCGCGCCAGGCCCGTTTCTCTCGTGAAGCGACTTCTCGCCTCCGTGAGCTGCGGCAACGTTTTCCGCGGACGCCGCAACCCGGGAAGGTCTCGATTAGGTTACGGAATGGCGTAGGTCCGTGTCCAGTAGGCCACAAAACGATCACCTATGCCATCCGGACGCCCGGCCGTCGGGACGGCCGGGCGCGGAGATCGGAAGGGTCGCTCTAGAAGCGGCGAGCACCCGCGACCGGCATCGAAGAGATCGGCGCGAGCTTCACCGGGGTGCCGGAGGTGGAGGCGTGGACGATATTGCCGTCCCCGGCGTACAGGCCGGAGTGGCTGCCGCCGTAGAACGACACCAGGTCGCCGGGCTGCAGATCGGCGAGGGAGACCGGGGTGCCAGCGGCGAGTTGCTCACCGCTGGTGCGCGGCAGCTCCAGGCCGGCCTGCTCGTAGGACCACTTGACCAGGCCGGAGCAGTCGAAGGCGTTCGGGCCCGCGGCGCCGTAGACGTACGGGGCGCCGAGCTTACTCATCGCGGCGTCGAGGGCGACATCGCCGAGGGACTTCTTGGGAGCCAGGAAGGGCAGCGGCGCCGGGGCGCCGGGCACCTCGATGCCGGGGATACCCTGCGGGATCGGGATCTCGTTCGGAATGTCGAACGTGCCGACGCCGGGGATGGTGACCGGCTGGGCCGATGCGGGCGCGGCGGGCAGCAGGAGGGCGCCGAGCGTGGCAGCTCCGACGGCTCCGGCCGCGACGGCACGCTGTGCATGTCGCTTGACGGTGTTGGTCGCCATGGTGCGGTTCTCCCAATCTGCCCCACGACGCCGCACCCGGTGGTGCAGCGGACTTCTGTTCGGACACCGTCGGGTGGTGCGCCGGACTCCGTGAGGTCTCGAAAAGGTTACGAACGCATCACGGTGGTTTGTAAAGTCGAAGAGATCCGAAATGGCGATGCTCAACAAATTTGCCGAGGATTATGTGCGAGATATGTCACAGCAATCACGAAACAATAACGACCGGCAATTATCCGAGGGCGTCGTCGTTGCCGCCGAGCGTGGGGCCAAGTGACGGCAGCGCGTCCCAGACGCGGTGTTTCTCAAGATTTGCCCAGGTCAGAATGGTATATCGAACTGCTATCGATCGGGTGGGTCGAACCGATCGGTCTTTGCCGGCGCCTCGGTGGCAGCGCGCCGAGGGGTCGACTCCAGACCTCCGGGCGTGTCCGGCCGATTGATGCAATTTTTAAATTGATGTGACCTGCATCACTTTTTGGTGTTCTAGATCATTTTGTGGGAATCGGAGCGAAATCCTCGTCGCGCAATTCGGTATTTCCGTCGCGAAATCCGAGGTGGCGTTCCCGGGCGTTCCTGTCGTACCGAGGCCCTACGCTGCACGCCGTGCCAGATCCGACGCCGCGCCAGGCCACCGCACGGCAGCTGGCCTTCGACGAGCTCGAGACGCCGCTCTACGACACCACCTTCGTGGTCGTCGACCTGGAAACCACGGGCACCAGCCCGGACGGCGATGCCATCACCGAGATCGGCGCGGTGAAGGTGCGCGGCGGCGAGGTGCTCGGGGAGTTCGCGACGCTGGTGAATCCGGGGCGCGCCATCCCACCCGCGATCGTCCAGATCACCGGGATCACCACCGCGATGGTCTACGAGGCGCCCCGGATCGAGGCGGTGCTGCCGGGTTTTCTCGAGTTCGCCAAGGGTGCGGTGCTCGTCGCGCATAACGCTCGCTTCGATATGGCATTCCTGCGCGCCGCCGCGGCTCGCATGGATACGCCATGGCCGAGCGGACCTGTGGTGTGCACGGTGAAGCTGGCGCGACGCGTGCTCGCTCGCGACGAGGCACCCTCGGTCCGGCTCGGCGCGCTCGCGCCGCTGCTGGGTGCGACCACGCAGCCGAACCACCGTGCCCTCGACGATGCGCGGGCCACCGTGGACGTGCTGCACGCCCTCATCGGCCGGGTCGGCAATCTGGGCGTGCACAGCCTGACCGAACTGCTCGACTATCTGCCGAATGTCACGCCGCGCCAACGTGCCAAACGGGTCCTCGCCAATGATCTGCCGTCGAGTCCCGGCGTATATCTCTTCCGCGGGCCCTCGGATGAAGTCCTATATATAGGGACAGCGGTGAATCTGCGTCGCCGGGTGCGCAACTACTTCACCGGATCCGAAACCAGGGGCCGGATGAAAGAGATGGTGTCGCTTGCCATTCGAGTCGACCACGTGGTGTGCGCGCACGGCCTGGAGGCCGGGGTGCGCGAACTGCGACTCATCGTCGCGCATACCCCGCCCTATAACCGGCGCTCGAAATTTCCCAAACGCGGTTGGTGGATCACGCTGACCGAGGAACCGTTCCCCAGATTCGCGATCGCGCGCACACCGACCGCGGATGCGCTGGGCCCCTTCCCTTCTCGGACCGATGCCAACGATGTCGCACTCACCATCGCCGAGCACAGCGGCCTGCGCACCTGCACGACGCGACTGCCACGCGACGGTCGCCACGAGTGCCCGCCCGCCGTGGTCGGCGGGTGTCCGGCGGCCGTCGATGGCAGCCCTATATATAGAGAGGAATACGAACCCGCTGCGGCGGTCGTTCGGGCGCTGTTCGCCGGGCATGCGGATGCGCCGCTGCGCGCCATGTTCGACCGCATCGAAACCCACTCGCACGCCGAATATTTCGAGGCCGCCGCCCGATTGCGCGACCGGACCGTCGCGGTAGTTCGCGCCCTGCAGCGCACGCAACGACTGTCCGCGGTAGCGCGGATCGCCGAATTGATCGTGGCGCATCCGGACGGTGCGGGCGGCTGGGAGTACGCGGTGATCCGGTACGGGCGGCTGGCGGGGGCGGGGACCTCGGTGCGGGGTGTGCCGCCGATGCCGGTGATCGAACGCATTGTCGCGGCGGCGGAGACCGTGCTGCCGGAGCTTGCGCCGCCGCTGCGCGGCGCGTCGCCGGAGGAGGTCGGACTGGTCACGCGGTGGCTGGGGCGGCCGGGCGTCCGGATCGTGCGGACCAGTGACGGATACGGCGAACCGATCCGCGGGGCCGCGCGCTGGGCGGGGTGGGCGGAGCTCGCCGATGCGGCTCGCGCCCGACTCCCGGAGCAGGACGCCGAACTCGCGGAGTACCTGCGCGGCGACCGCCTAGGCTGACAGCCATGATTACCGCGATCGTGATGATCCAGGCCGAGAACGCCCGCATTCCCGAGACCGCGCAGGCGGTCGCCGACACCGAGGGCGTTACCGAGGTCTATTCGTGCGCGGGCGATATCGACCTGATCGCGATCGTGCGGGTGCGCGACCACGAGCAGATCGCCGAGGTGGTGACCGGCCGCATCGACAAAACCCCCGGCGTCGCGCGGACCACCACCCACATCGCCTTCAAGTCCTACTCCAGCGCCGACATCGAAGCGGGCTTCTCACTGGGCGAATGAGCGCAGCGGCCGAGGTCGGGGACCGCACTTCTCATGGGCTGGTCGCAGGGTACGGATCCGAGGAGTCCCCGCACGAGCAGGCGCGGGGCTCAGGGGACCAGGATGGAGGAGCCGGAGAAGGTCCCGGAAGCGCCGGAGAGGAGCACGGCGCTCGCTTCGCCCTTGCATCCGACCAAGAGGTAAACGGTGACGGCGGCGTCCGTGTGGTTCTCGATGGCCAACGGGGCGGCGCTGCCGCCGATCTGCACACACCCGGACGGCGCGTGGTACACGGTGCCGTTGACGACAAGGCTGCCCTGCGCCGCGTGTGCAACGGGTCCGGTGGCAACCGCCGCCGCGATCGCCAGCACGCCTAGTGCCGCGTAAACGCCCCGCTTCATGTCTGTCTCCTAGCCGCTAGAGACCGGCGGTGTAGGCCCGACGTCGAGCACGGGGCAACGCCGGATGCCGTCGTCACTGTAATCGCTTCGGCCGGGCGGTGCTGACCTGCGGCGCACGATATTCGTCGGGCGCGGCGCAGGTCAGTTGTCGGCGAGGGTATTGGTGAGTTTGGCCCAGCGGTCGAGGAGGGCGGCGGATTTGCCCGCGTCGATGGCCTCGGCGGCGCGTTCGATGCCCGCCGCCAGTACGTCGTGCACATCGGCGTCGGGATCGCCGATGCCGCGCGACAGCTCGTAGGCGACGATGGCGGCGGCGGAGTTGAGCAGTACCGCATCGCGCACCGGGCCCGCGGTACCCGCGAATACGCTGCGCGCGACGCCCGCATTGACCTCGGCGTCGCCGCCGCGCAGCGCGTCCAGATCCACCCGGGCGATGCCGATGCGGGTCGGGTCGATGGTCGTCTCCCGCAGTTTTCCACCCGATACCACCCATGCGTCGGTGGTATCGGAGGTGGTGATCTCGTCGAGGCCGTCGTTACCGCGCACCACGATGGCACTGGCGCCGCGTTCGGCGAAGACCCCGGCGATCACCGGAAGCAGATCGGGAAACGCGCAGCCGACCAGCCCGGCCCGTGGTTGCGCGGGGTTGGTGAGCGGGCCGAGCACATTGAAAACGGTGGGGATGCCGATCTCCTTGCGGGCGGGACCGGCGAAGCGCAGCGCGGGGTGGAACAGCGGCGCGAAACAGAAGCCGATGCCGACCTCGCGCACGCAGCGAGCCACGGACTCGGGTCCGAGCGCCAGCTTCACGCCCAACGCCTCGAGCACATCGGCGCCGCCGCTCTTCGAGGAGGCCGCGCGGTTGCCGTGCTTGACCACCGGAACCCCGGTCGAGGCCACCACGATCGAGGACATGGTCGAGATGTTCACCGAACCGGACCGGTCGCCCCCGGTCCCGACGATGTCCACCGCATCACCGTCGACATGGACCAGACGGGCGTGGCCGAGCATGCCAGCGGCCATTCCGGACAGTTCCGCGGGAGTCGGGCCCTTGATCTTCATCGCGACACCGAATGCGGCGATCTGAGCCTGCGTGGCATTGTCGGTGAAGATCTCATTGATCACCCATGCCGTATCGTCCGCCGCCAGATCGCCACCTTCGGCAATGGTCCCGAGCACCTGGGGCCAGCTGCGCGCGCTCATGCCTGCGCCTCGCCAGCGCTCGGCTCCGGCATGACCGTGCCGGGC
>NZ_JBEXLC010000247.1:0-7460 GCF_040609795.1 Nocardia sp. NPDC004604 | reverse complement strand
GGTGCGCTTCCACATCCCGCGTTGAGCACGGGCTCGGCGTCGTCAGCGCAGTAGCTTGCCGCCGACGACCACAACGACGCCGAGGACGACGAGCAGGACGAACGCGGCGAATCCGCCGAGCAGCCACCACACGACGCCGAGCGCCAGTACGAACGGTGCCACCGCGATGGCGGTGATCACCGGGCTTTCCTTGACCGTGGCCCAGGCCGCGCGGCCCCTGATCCGGTCGATGTCCTTACCTGGCATGTCACCAGGGTAGGTGCGAAAACCAGTTCTCGCCGTCGAGCCGGTGGAATGCTCAGCGGATGGATTGGAAAATCGAACTGGTCGCCATTCCGGTGACCGACGTGGACCGCGCGAAGGATTTCTACACCAAGATCGGCTTCAATGCCGATCACGACCACCGGGTCAATGAGAGCCTGCGCTTCGTCCAACTGACCCCACCCGGCTCCGGCTGCTCCATCTGCATCGGCGAGGGCATCACCGACGCCGCACCCGGCAGCGTCGTAGGCATGCAGATGGTCGTCGCGAGCGCCGAGGACGCATACCAACAGCTGGTCACGGCAGGTGTGGAGGCGACCCCCGTGAAGGATATGGGCTGGGGCCTGTTCACCTTCTTCGCCGATCCCGACGGGAACAAGTGGGCGGTACAGGAGTTGCCCAAGCGCGACTGAGTCCGAGACATCGGCCCACGTCGGTCATCGCCGCGCAGCAGCTGCGCGGCGATGACCATATTCGAGCTCCGATGGCCCATGCAAGGTACGCAGGCGGCCGCGAGCGGTTCCGAATTTCGGCAGAATTGAGACTTGCTTGGAGTGCACTCCAGGTTATTAACGTCGTTGGTGTTCATCGAGAAGGGCGAGTGCAGTGGGTGGAGCCGTAGGTCAGGTTGTCGGTGATCAGCAGGCCGTCGATATCGATCGGGAGAAGCCGCAGTATTCGATCGGCGAGGCGGCCGATCGGTCCGGGCTCAGCCGCGACACGTTGCGCTGGTACGAGCGGATCGGGTTGATGAACTACATCGGGCGCGATCACGCCGGAAAGCGCCGGTTCAGCAATCGCGATCTGGAGTGGTTGGCATTGATCGGCCGGCTGCGCGCCACCGGTATGTCGGTGGCGGACATGGTCCGCTACGCCGAATTGGTGCGGGAGGGGGAATCCACCGTGCCCGAGCGGCTGCAGATGTTCCGCAATACCCGCGCCGAGGTGCTCGCCAAGATCGACGAACTTCGCCAGACGGTGGCCGTGCTGGATTACAAGATCGACCTGTACGAGGGCAAGACCTCCGCCGTCAAACCGGCCGCACTCACACAACCATGCGAAGGGACCAGGATATGAATGCTGCACCGCGTAGCGATTCCACGGGGGGTGGCGGCCGGGTGACGGGTGGGCAGCTTCCCACCACAGCCTTGGGCGCCAGCGGCATCCAGGTGGGCGCACAGGGCCTGGGCTGCATGGGAATCAGCGATTTCTACGGCCCCTCGGACCTGACCGAATCGCGGGCGACCCTCGATCGCGCACTGGAACTCGGCGTCACGCTGTTCGACACGGCCGATATCTACGGCTCGGGCCACAACGAGGAATTCCTCAGCGATTTCGTGCGGGCCAACCGCGACCGGGTGGTACTCGCCACCAAGTTCGGCATTATCCGCAAGGCCGACGATCCCACCTACCGCGGCATCGAGAACTCCCCCGAATACATCCGCAAAGCGGTCGATGCCAGCCTGGCCCGTCTCGGCATCGACACCATCGACCTGTACTACATGCACCGTCGCGATCCAGCAGTCCCGATCGAGGAATCGGTCGCTGCGATGGCCGAACTCGTCGCGCAGGGCAAGGTTCGGGCGCTGGGCCTATCCGAGGTGACCGGCAACGAACTGCGCGCGGCCCATGCGGTGCATCCGATCGCGGCCGTGCAGTCCGAATGGTCGCTGTTCTCCCGGGACGTCGAGCGCAGCGTGGTACCCACCGCCGCCGAACTCGGCGTCACCTTCGTTCCGTACTCGCCGCTGGGTCGCGGATTCCTCACCGGATCCTTCACCGCGGCGAGCGAATTGGCCGATGGCAAGGACTTCCGGCACCTGCAGCCGCGCTACTCCGGCGATAACGCGGCACACAATGCCGAACTGCTCGCGCCGCTGCGTGCCATCGCGGACGCCCGCGGCATCTCGCTCGCCCAGGTGGCATTGGCGTGGGTGCACGCCCAGGCGGGTGTCCGCGGACTGGCGGTGGTCCCGATTCCGGGCACCCGCAGCCGCACCCGGCTCGCCGACAACATTGCCGCCGCCACCATTTGGCTAACCGCCGAGGAGTTGGCCACGCTGGAACCGATCGCCGACAAGGTGGCCGGAGACCGGTACACGGATATGTCCTTCACCTCCGTCGGCCGGGAATGACCGCGCGCAGTGCACGCACAGCAGATCAGGAGTAATCGGTGTCCACACTGACCCTCAATGTCCGGTTCACCGCCAAGCCCGGTCACGAGACCGAGTTGCGCGAGACGCTGGAGGATATGGTCACGCCGACGCTCGCCGAACCAGGTTGTCTGGCCTATGAGCTGTACCTGCACCCGAGCGATCCGAGCCGCGTGGTGCTGCTCGAGGAGTGGGTCGACGAGGCGGCGCTCGCGGCACATTTCGAAACGCCGCATCTGAAGGAGTGCGCCGCCACATTGGCGGAGATCCTGCTCGAGCCGTTGCAGGTCCGGCGGTTCAACGACGTCGGCTGAGCCAGCACGGCACACGATCGCAGCACGGCGATCCGGACCGCAGTCCGGGCACATCGCCGTGCTGCTCTACTATCCGGACCTATGGAGTACCCAGACGGGCGTGTGTTCATGGATAAGCAGACCCCGGAAGCGTTTCGAGCGCTGAACACCGTGGCCAGCACGGTCCGCGCGGCGGGCGCCGCGGCCGGACTCGACCGCAAGCTCATCGAATTGATCAACGTGCGCGTCTCGCAGATCAACGGCTGCGCCTATTGCCTCGACGTGCACCATCGCGCGGCCGTCGCGGCCGGGGCCACCGACCGCGAACTCGCCGTGCTGCCCGCATGGGACCGCACCGAGCTGTACACACCGCAGGAACGGGCCGCGCTGGCACTGGCCGAACTCACCACCACATTGCCGGATGAGGCGACGATGGACCGTGAGTACGCTCGGGCCCGAGAGCATTTATCCGATGATCAGGTCTCGGCGATCCTCTGGATCGCCACCACGATCGGCGCGTTCAACCGGGTGTCGATCCTCAGCAAGCACCCGGTGCGCCCACGGAAGGAGAAGCCGACCATGACCGAACCGACGCCCGAGAGCAAGGTCGTCCGCAATGACGAGAAGAGCCGCTATGAGGTGTTCTTCGATGGCGAGCTGGCCGGGTTCAGCGAATACGAGGAGCGCGATGACGAGACGGTGTTCATCCACACCGAGATCGATGGCGGGTTCTCCGGTAAGGGCCTCGGCAGCATCCTGGCCAAGAACGCGGTCGAGGATGTGATCGCCCGCGGCCGGGTGATCCGGCCGCTGTGCCCGTTCATCAAGGCCTACCTCGAGAAGCATCCGCAGTACGACGCACATGTGGTCGGCAAGGGCGTCACCCGATGAGTGATCTCGAGCTGCGTCCGGAGGAGGCGGTCTGCGAGGCGTCGCCGGCTCCCGGACCGGTCGCGGAGTTCTATCCGGCGCGCGAGGTCCCACTCGGCGGTGTGCGCGGCGTCTACGTGGAACGCGTACTGCCGCAACGTGATCTGCCGACTGTCGGCGCCTGGTGCTTCCTCGACCATTTCGGCTCGCCAACAGTCACCAAGACGGGTGCGTCGCCGGATATCGACCCGCATCCGCATATCGGACTGCAGACAGTGACCTGGCCGTTCGACGGACGGATCCGCCATCGCGATTCGGTCGGCTCCGATGTGGAAATCGAACCGGGTCAGCTGAACCTGATGACCTCCGGCCGCGGCATCGCGCATTCCGAGTACGGCGTCGCCGGTGCGCACGCCGGGCACGGGCTGCAGCTGTGGATCGCATTGCCCAGCGACAGCCTCGGCATCGATCCGCATTTCGAGCAGCATCGCGACCTGCCGGTCTACCAGGGGGCAGGAGTGCAGGCCATCGTGCTGATCGGCACCTTCGCCGGACTCACCTCACCCGCCAAGGCCTATACGCCGATCGTCGGGGCGGATGTGCGGATCGAGCCCGGCACCGACACCACCATCACCCTCGATCCCGATTTCGAGCACGCACTCATGGTGATCGACGGCGACCTCACCGCCGCCGACACCGAAATCGCCGCCGGCCCACTGCTCTATCTGGGCACCGGACGCGACGAACTGCGACTCAGCAGCACCGAGGGCGCCCACTTCGCGCTGATCGGTGGCGAACCGTTCGGCGAAGAACTGGTGATGTGGTGGAACTTCGTCGGCCGCAGCCATGAGGACATCGTCGCGGCCCGAAATGATTGGGAGAAGCACGATCTCGACCGTTTCGCCGATATCGCGGGCCACACTCCGGAACAGCGCATCCCGGCTCCGCCGTTGCCTGGTCTGCATCTGAAGCCGCGCAAGCGTCGAATCGGCCAGGCCAGAACCTGAATCCGAGGCGCCGCCGTGCCGCCTCGGTGAAATCACCGGGCGTGACCCTCTTCTGATGTCGATCACAAAACGGTATCTTCGTCGGCAGCCAGAACGGACATTTCCACTCGGGTGGCGCGACGGGAAGAGCACGATGAGGATCTCCACTATTACCGCGACGGCACTGCTGGCGCTGGCGACCACCACGATCGGAGCCAGTGTCGTGCACGCGGAACCCGCACCGCCCGTGGCGAATTCGACCGCCGACGCACCACTCGACCTGCAAGGCGTATTCCAGCAGATCGGCTACCACGTCACGGCAGCCGAGAACCGTCATGCCGTAGTGACCACCGTTTCGGAGGGTCGCTGGGATCTGGTCCGGGAGAACAAGGTCGTCTCGCTGACCGATCACAACGGGCAGGTCGTCGCCGCGCTGCCGACCGCGCTGAATATCGGCGGACACCGGATCAATCTGGCTCCGGTCATCGATGAGGCGGGTACGCGGCTGTCGCTGACGCCCATCAGCAAGTCGGATGAGCCGGTGCGCGATGTCAGCGCCCAGGAGCGCTTCTTCGGTCAGATCGAGAAGTCGATGCCGCAGGTCCTGACCGGTGCGGCCATCGGTGCGGCCATCGGGTTCGTACTCGGCTTCCCCCTCGGCCTGTTCGTCGTCGACTTCGTCACCGTTCCGATCACCACGGTGGTAGGTGGCGTTATCGGCGCGTTCGCCGGTCTGTCGACCGGCGGTGGTGAGCCCGCGGTCCAGGCCGCGATGGACTACTTCAACGTCAATCCCTGAACGCCATCGTGGGCGGGGAGCAGGTGCTGCGTGCCGATCACCCGCAGCAGATCCAGCTTCTCCGCCGCATCGGTACCCGGACGGGGCAGGTAGACGAGTAGTCGCTGGGCCTCGTTCGGGGTGAGCAGGGTTTCGCAGATGGTATCGATCAGACCGACCTCGGGATGCAGGATCCGCTTGGTGTCGGAGATCCGCACCGCCACTTCGTGTTCGTTCCAGAACCGCTCGAATTCCGCACTCGCGGAACGCAATCGGCTCACGAATTCGGTGACATCGGCGTCGCGGGAACGACGTGCAGCGGTCGCACGCAGGTCCGCGACATGCTTGCGGCCCAGCCGATCCCAATCCTCCGGCGGGAAGATGGCCCGCGACGACGGGTCGGTGAACCAGCGCCAGGCGTAGAACCGATCCCAGCCGCGCCGATTCGCGTGGTCACCGACCAGCAGCGTATGCATCCGGTTCTGTACCAAGACCTCGCCGAGGTCGGTGATAACGGTGGCCGCGGTGTCGTCGAGCTTCGCCAGCACATGCATGATCCCGGGACCGACGTGCTTATCCGCGAGCTCACGCCCGGGCGCGGCGTGGTCGCACAGGTGGTAGAGATGGTCGCGTTCGTCATTGCTGAAGCGCAGCGCCCGCGCCAGCGCGGCGAGCACCTGCGTGGACGGCCGCGGGCCACGGGACTGTTCCAACCGGGTGTAGTAATCGGTCGACATGCCCGCGAGCAGGGCGACCTCGTCCCGGCGCAGGCCGGGGGTGCGCCGGCGGACCCCCGGCGGCAGCCCGACATCGGCTGGCGTCAGCTGTTCGCGGCGCCTGCGCAGGAAATCGGCGAGTTCGGATCGGTCCATGTCACTACTGTCCCGCAATACCCGGCGCCGAGCCAGGGATCGCCGATCCCCCGATAGGCGATCTCTGCCGCACCCCTTTCCCAGGGGGCAGGCTTGATGCCATGACGACATCGAAGATCACCACCGACACCGAACTCGGCAAAACCGGCCCTGCGGTCAGCCGCATCGGACTCGGCGCCATGGGCATGTCCGGCGTGTACGGCGCCGCCGATGACACCGAATCGCTCGCGACCATCCACGCCGCTCTGGACTCCGGCGCCAACCTCATCGACACCGGCGACTTCTACGGCGCGGGCCATAACGAAATGCTGATCGGCCGGGCCATCGCCGAACGTCCGCGTGAGGATGTAGTGCTCAGTGTGAAGTTCGGCGCGCTGCGCGGACCGGGTGGCACCTGGGGCGGCACCGACAACCGCCCCGTCGCACTGCGCAACTTCCTCATCTACAGCCTGCAGCGCCTCGGCGTCGACTACATCGACATCTACCGACCCGCGCGCCTGGACCCGAATGTGCCGATCGAGGACACCATCGGCGCCATGGCCGAACTCGTCGAGGCGGGCTACATCCGGCACATCGGACTGTCCGAGGTCGGTGTGGAGACCATCCGCCGGGCCGCGGCTGTGCATCCGATCGCGGATCTGCAGATCGAATACTCGTTGATCTCGCGCGGTATCGAGGCCGAAATCCTGCCCGTGGTACGGGAACTCGGCATCGCGATCACCGCGTATGGCGTGCTGTCACGCGGCCTGCTGAGCGATTCGGTGCGCCAGGGCACTACCTTCGCCCCCACCGACTTCCGTGCGCACAGCCCGCGCTTCCAGGGTGAGAATCTCGACCAGAACCTCAAATTGGTCGAGGCGCTCGCGAATATCGCCGCGACGAAGGATGTTTCGATCGCACAGCTGGCCATCGCCTGGGTACTGACCCGGGGCGCGGATATCGTGCCGATCCTCGGCGCGCGCACCCGCGAACGCTGGGCAGAATCCGTAGACGCACTGGATATCCAGCTCAGCGTCGAGGAACTGGCGAGCATCGAGGCCGCGGTGCCCGCGGATCGGATCGCGGGTGAGCGCTATGCGGCCGCGCAGATGACGTTGCTGGACAGCGAGCGCTGATCGGGCCGGGAGGGCGGCCGGCCGCCCCCCCCCCGAACCCCGGGGCCCGAGGGGCGGGGAGATAGGGAGAGCGGCGGGGGGGGGAAGAGGGGTTTAAGAACAGTGTTGAAATCGGGGGGGGGGGGGGGAGTA
>NZ_JBEXLC010000246.1:0-7643 GCF_040609795.1 Nocardia sp. NPDC004604 | reverse complement strand
GGCCGGACGCAGGGCGGGTGCGGCGCGGCGCAGTGCGCTGGCGAGGTCGTCGGCGACGATGCGCAGGACGCGAGCGCGGTCGGAATCGCCGACCGATGCGGCCGGGTCGAACATGGCCGCCTCGTTCGTCCAGTCCGCGTCCTCGCCGAGCAGCGCGTCGAGGTCGCGGACCGATGCGGGCCGGAGCGCCGCGGGCAGATAGTCGGTGGCCGAGGACAGTGCACGTCGCGGACTCGGCGCACCGGAGTACTCCACCGGCGCGTCGAAGCCGTAGAAGCGAACCCGGTCCTGCGGCGAGCGGTCGGCATTATGGGCCCGGAGCCATTCCACCAGTTCACGGTTGCCCGGCACGGCACCGAACCCGTGGCTGAACCCGGTAGCGAGCACCTCGTCGATATTCGCCGTTGCCCCGGCCACGTAGTCGTCGACAACGGACGCGGCGAAGAAATCGGTCTCCAACCCGATCGACCGGTACCCGCGTTCGACGAGGTGACCGAGGAGTTCGTTGCGCAGCAACGGGAATGCCTCGATGCCGTGGGTCGGCTCGCCGAGGGCGAGCAGGGTCGGCAGCTCGGACCGCGCGGCGAGCAGTTCGTCGATGGCACGGCCAAGGCTGGCCGGGTCGTCGAGTTGGCGGCCGACCTCATGCAGCGATGTGGCAGCGGACATGAACACCTCTCTTCAGAAGGAACTGCCCTTGACAGTATCGTTGAAGATTCACGTGAAACTTCTGCGACTTCTACCTGAGATCCAGCGATCAAAGCCTCAATCGGAGGTGCAATCTGCGACCCATCGACCTGGCCCGGGAACACGGGTTGTCCGCACAGGCGATCCGCAACTACGACGACGCGGGCATTCTTCCGCCGACCGAGCGCAGCGAGACCGGCTACCGGCGCTACACGCCCCTACACGCGCAGGCCCTGCGCGCATTTCTTGCGTTACGCGGTGGCCACGGGCACCAGCAGGCAATGGAAATCATGCGGGCGACGAACCAGGGCAACACCGAGTCCGCCTACCGGCTCATCGACGCCGCGCACGTCGCGCTGCTCGCCGAACGCGATACCCGCACCGAAGTCGCAACGGCCCTGGGCAGCCTGTCCGCCACGACACCATCCCCGGTCCACGGTCGACCGCTGACCGTGGGTGAACTCGCGCGTCGACTCAGCGTGCACCCGGCGACGCTGCGCACCTGGGAGGCCGAGGGCATCTTGTGCCCCGAACGCGACCGGGCAACGGGGTACCGCGAATACGGACCGGACTGCGTGCGCGATGCCGAGATCGCACGACAGCTACGCCGAGGCGGGTACCTGCTGCACCAGGTCGCGCAGTTCATCGGGTCGCTGCGCGAGGCGGGCGGGGCGGACGCGTTGAGCGCCTTCCTCGACTCCTGGCAGGACCGGCTGACCACCCGCAGCCGCAACCTTCTCACCGGCGCGGCCCAGCTCGATACCTATCTCACCATGCTCGGTCAGACACAGCAGGAATGTCCGGCGACATAGCGTGAGGGCAGGGTCCGAGTCGTGGGACCGCTCGCGCGGCGCTGTCCACGAAGAACACACCCTCGCGCGGTGAACATCTCGGCATGAGCGAGCCGGCCCGCGTCCGTCGAGCTCTTCGACGGTCTTGACGACGGCAATGTTGTAGGCGCGGAGCGTGTTCGCCGAGCGGATCGTGTCCAGGAATTGCGCGGCCGACTCGCGCAGGGTGCGCGACACCAGGCGTTCTCCGCATTCATCCACACGGCCGACGTCGAGGGCTACAGCGCGTGCTCGACAGCCACGCCGCGGGGATCCTGTCCGAGCTCGGTCAGCTGGTTCTGTTGTCCATCGCCATCAAGGCCGCTACCGAACCCGATCCCAATGCAACCACCCCCTGCTGGATACGGTCATCGACCGCCTTATCGCCATAGACCCGACCGAGGACAAAACGACCATGCGCCGACGCGATGCCGAGCTCGTGGGATTGTGGCCCGCCATCGGCGATCAGAGCACCCTCGCCCGCGTCCGCAAGGCTGTCCGCGGGTACCGCGAGGAGCTGACGAGGTTGCCGCGGGATACGCCGACCTGCCCGAACTGACCGTTCATTCAGCGATGGGCTGGCGTGCCGAAACGCGTTAGAGTTTGCGGTCTTCGGCCGGTGCGAGGAGAGATCGGGCGAAGCGAAGGATTTCCTCGGCGGCATCGAATTCCATGGTCACGCCTGTGCCCGGGCGGTCGGCCCATTCGGGCGGCACCGGCGAGCCCGGCCAGGTGTGCCCGCCGCCGAATACCGTCCAGGCCGTCACCTGGGTGCCTCCGGCGCCGCCGGTCGCGGTCTGTCGGCTCGAGGTCTCGGTGGTGATCGTGGGCTCGTTGTTCCCACAGCGGTTGAGTGTCCGCCAGTGCTGGGCGGTCTCGATCAATCCGAGTGTGCGGCCGTGCGGTTCACCGTCGGGTCCGCGGTGGCGCGAAAAGCCGCCGGTGATCGGTTGGATGGGGTCGGCATCGCCATTGACGAGCATCGCCGATACGGCATGGGTGGGCCGGATATCGCGCAATGCCGCAGGGAAGCCACCGGCGACCGCGGCGAATACCGGCACCAGGTCGGCGGCCGCCAGTGCGAATCGGTGAGACATGAACGCGCCGTTGGACATACCGACCACAATGGTCCGATCCGGTGCGGTGCCGAATTGGTCGGCGCACCGATCGATCACCGCGCGCAGAAACGACACATCGTCCACGCCCGCCAGGTCAGCGGTCGTGACGCCCCGCCCGTCGGCCCAGCACCCAGCGTGCCCGTCGGGATAGGCAACCGCGATGCCCCAATCGTCGGCATGCGCCGCGAAACTGGTCCAGTCGTACATGATCGGTCTGGCGGCCGCCGCCGGATTTCCGGACATATTGCCGTGCAGAACCACCACCAACGGCGCGTGCTGCTCACGCGGTGGGCGCACGGCGCAGGTGCGGACGAGCCCGTCGATGGCGAATTCGCCGGTTACCAGGTCATCGCCCAACGCCTGCCTCCTCGAACCGAGGTCTACAGCCTAACGAGCGAATCTACGGTACGACTACGTAGCAACAAGCCCGGACAGCTACCCTGAGACGTCAGAGGGTGTCCAGTAATGATGAGGGAGTCGGCATCGTGCGTGGTTTCGGGGACTTGGAGGCGGTGATCATGGACCGCATTTGGGATCGGGACGCGGAGACCACAACGGTCCGCGAAATCTTCGATGAACTGGCCGCCGAACGCGGCATCGCCTACACCACGGTCATGTCGACCATGGACAATCTGCACCGAAAGGGTTGGCTGGCGCGCGAACGCGCGGGAAAGGCCTACCGATACTGGCCCACCCTCACCCGCGAGGAGCACAGTGCCCGGCTCATGCTCGAGGCGCTCGGCTCGGGCGGCCGTTCGGATCTGGTGCTGAGCCATTTCGTCGATCGGATAAGTGAAGAGGAGTCGGCCGGGCTGCGCGCCGCGCTGCGTCGGCTGACCTCGCGCAAGACCCCCGAGGCGCCGTGAACATAGCGGTGAGCCTGATGATCTACGGCAGTATGGTGGCCACCTTCGGCCCGACCGTGCTGCGCAGACTCACCCGTCGCGGTGCCGCCCCGAGGCTGGGGGCGCTCGCGTGGCTGGTCGCGATCGCGGGCGCGCTCGGCGCGTGGGCCATGGCGGCCGGACTGCTGGTCATCGAATTCGCCACCTTCTGTCAGCATCCCGCCGACACCCTGCGTGACTCCTACACGGTGCTGTCCACGCCCGTCCACCTGCACGGCGGCTTGATCGCCCAATTCGGCACCCTGACACTCGCGGCGCTGGTCGCCATCGCCGTTATCGGCATGCTGGTACATACCGCGCGCGCCATGCTGCGCTTGCGGCGCACCACCCGCGCGCACGGGCGCGCCGTGCGGATGGTCGGCCGCCGCGTGCCGGGCGTGAGTGCGGTGGTGCTGGATTCGCCGGAGCGCCAAGCCTATTGCGTGGCCGGCCGCCCCGACACCATTGTCGTCACCAGCGCGGCGGTCGACGCGCTGACCCGCGACCAGCTCGCCGCGGTGCTAGCGCACGAACACGCGCATCTGAGCGGCCGCCACGGCACGCTGATCGGCTTGCTGCGCGCCATCGCGATCACGTTGCCCGGTGTGCGTCTGGTGACCGACGGGGTCGGCGAAATCGGTCGGCTGTTGGAGATGTGCGCCGATGATACGGCCGCGCGCAGACACGGCGCGGAACCGCTGCTCGGCGGCCTGCTCGCGATCGTCGGCGCGACCGGTCCGGTCCCGGCGGGTGCGCTCAGCGCCGCGGCCACCGCGGCACTGGCGCGGGCCGAGCGTTTGGCGACGCCGGTCGGCCCGGTGCAACGTGCGACCAACCGGACGGCCTTGCTCGCCGTAATCGCGGCAACGGTAGTCGGTCTGCTCGAAATCGCCGTCGGAGTACTGTTCTGCACCACAGTGCTGGGATGAATCAGGTGGGATGAATCCGGCGCTGGCATGAATCCGGCGCCGGGCTCAGTCCGTCGCGTGCCGGTCCGCCGAATCGGAGGAGGGGAAGTAGGTGCACGTCACCTGGGATCAGGTTTTCGCCTGGAGACTGCGCAGGCAATACGTCACGAAACCGGTCGATATCGGGATCTCCGACATCGTCGAGCGACTGTGCGGCGTGCAGGCTCAGGTGACCGCGGCGGCCGATCTCGCGGTCGCGCTACGGCGCTGCAAACCCGAACCCGGCGCGCTACTACCGGAGTTGGCCGCGGGCACGCTGATGAAGACCTGGGCCATGCGCGGCACCCTGCATGCGCTCGCCCCGGACCTGGCGGCGGCGGTCCTTTCGTTGATCGGCTCGGCTCGCACCTGGGAAAAGCCCGCCTGGCAGCGCACGTTCGGGGCATCCCCGGCGGAGGTCGCGGCATTGGCCGATGCGGTGTCGCAGGTGCTCGATGGTGTCGTGCTCAGCCGGGAGGAACTGGTCGACGCACTGGTCGCCGATCCCGCCTTCCACCGACTCGGTGCGGAGTTGCGCTCCGGCTGGGGCGCGCTGCTCAAGCCGCTGGCCTGGCAGGGGGCGCTGTGTCACGGTCCGGCGCAGGGCAATCGGGTCACGTTCTCCAGCCCGTCCCATCTCATTCGCGGCTGGCGCGGCCTGCCCGATCCGGACGCGGCCGCACCGGTGGCCATCACCGCCTACCTCGGCGCGTACGGCCCGGCCACCCCGGAAACATTCGACGCCTGGCTCAGTCGCAACAGTCTCGGGAAAACGACGGTGCGTCGGTGGTTTTCGGAATTGGGGGATGCGTTGACCGACGTCGATATCGCGGGCCGCCGCGCCTATGTGCTCACCGAACACGCCGATGAACTCGCCGCCACCGAGCCGCTGGACACCTCGGTCCATCTACTGGGCGCCTTCGACCAATACGTGCTCGGCCCCGGCACAGCCGATACCGAACTGCTGCCCGCCGAACACCGCGCGCGAGTGAGCCGGGCGGCAGGGTGGATCTCGCCGATCCTTGTCATCGGCGGTCGTATCGCGGGTACATGGGAGATCAGCGGCAACGACCTGTCCGTCGCCACTTTCGACGGATCCCTGCCGCCGACCCTCGAACTGAAGGCCGCCGCCGATCACGTCGCCGCCGCCACGAGCCACAGTGGATTCGCCGTGCACGTGGCATAAGGCCCGACTTATGTTGTGCCTCTTGCCGATATCCCATCGGTCGGATGTGCGAGAACACGATCTCCAGACCTCGCCGGAATTCGAGAAGGCAGCGTTGGTCGGTCAGATCGGTCACTGTGTCGCGGACCAGTCCATGTGGGGCGGCGATCGCGCGGAACTCGTCGATCCGGCGCTCGCGGCTGCCGTAGATCATGAGCATCGACAGGCCCATCTCGGTGCTGGCTCGCCGTCCTCCTGCTGGTTCTATGACGAGAACGCGGCCGGTTGGGCGTGCGGCCTCGACGCATCGAGTGAGGATGCGGTGGGCGTGCTCGACGTCCCAGTCGTGGAGGATGTCGCACAACAAAGTAGGCTTCCGCCCCCGCCGGGAGCGCATGCGAGAAGCGTCGGGCCCAGAGCATCCTGGATTAGCTGATTGCATGCTGCCGTCGGAGCGGCGCGGTAATTCGGTCGATGAAATCCCACAGGTTGACTGGATCGCACTGCAGAATGTGACAATGCGGACATTTGCCAGATTGTTGCAGACTGCCGCCGCGGCGGCGCTGGTTGTGGTAGCCGGTCATGGTCTCGCGGCCGCACCCGCCGCGAGCGAGGCCCATATTCAGTTGCCCTGGCTGACTCCTGAGCCGGACGCGGTGCAGGCGTCGGGAGCAGCGCTGGCAGACGGAATCACCGGCACGGTGCTGTGGTCGCGACAGCCGAACACCCCGGTCCCGATAGCCAGCATCACGAAGGTGATGACGGCACTGGTCGTGATCAATGCCGGCGACCTCGACCGGACTATTACCGTGCCGCAAGAAATCATCGCCTACGGCACCAAGTACGACGGAAGCAACGCAGGCCTGGTCCCCGGCGAGGTGCTCACCGCGCGACAGCTCCTCTACGCGATGATGCTGCCGTCCGGCTGCGACGCCGCCTATACCCTTGCCGAAGCCTACGGGCCCGGCCAAGACGGCTTCATCGCCAAAATGAACGACACCGCGCGTCAAATGGGCCTGGCGGGAACATATTTCACCGACCCCAGCGGGCTGCCCGCCCCCACCGACAACTCCACCTACTCCACACCGGCGGACCTGGTGACCCTCGGCCTGCGCGCGATGAGCCTGCCGGTGTTCCGCGACATCGCCAGGTCGCAGAGCTATCACCTGCCCGCCGGACCGGACAACCGCGATCACCTCTGGCGGACCACGAACTCGCTGCTGCGCGACTATCCCGGCACTGTCGGCATCAAAACCGGATCCACCGACGCTGCGGGAACCTGTCTGCTGTTCGAGACGGTCAGGGCAGGAATACCGCTGATCGGTGTGGTCCTGCACAGCTCACCCGACAGCGGCGTCGCCGCAAAGGAAGACGCCGAGCGCATGTTGAACTGGGCCTACAACCCGATCCTGAGCGCGCTGCCGATCGGTTAGCGCCGAATGCGGCAGGCTGCCCAACGTGATGCCTCGCCTCTACGTCGCGACACACGACAACGAAGGACCAACCATGCAGGCCATCATTGTTGGGAACCGTGACGCCGGCGTCGCCGGGATGACCCTGACTCGCGGCCTGCCTTACCCCCACGCCGCCGAGAACGACGTGATCGTGAAAGTACACGCCGCCGGGTTCACCCCCGGCGAGCTGGACTGGCCCGGCACCTGGACCGACCGCGCCGGTCGGGACCGGACTCCGAGCGTGCCCGGGCACGAATTATCGGGGGTGATTGTCGAACTGGGGTACGGCACTACGGGTTTGACCGTCGGGCAGCGGGTCTTCGGTCTGGCCGACTGGACCCGCAACGGCACACTGGCCGAATACACCGCGGTGGAAGCCCGCAACCTCGCTCCGCTGCCCGCAGATATCGACCACACCGTGGCCGCCGCGCTGCCGATCTCGGGGCTGACCGCCTGGCAGGGCCTATTCGACCACGCCCGCCTCACCACCGGTCAGACCGTCCTGATCCACGGCGCCGCCGGCGGTGTCGGCTCGATCGCGGTGCAACTCGCGCGCGA
>NZ_JBEXLC010000245.1:0-7659 GCF_040609795.1 Nocardia sp. NPDC004604 | reverse complement strand
GCGGCCGAGCAGGTCGACATCGGCACCAACGAGGTCGGCCCATACCGCGCCGCACTAGGATTCGCCGCCCGCCAGATCGACGACCCCAGAACCCTGACGGCCATCGACCACGAGATCGTTCGCCTGGCAACGGCGAACCAGGACTGAACCGAATTACACTGCCTTCCGGGATGATCGGGTGGGCCTGAGAGGCCGAAGTATCACCCTGATCGGAACGACCACAAAACCGCAATCTGCGGCACAACAGGTTTCAGTCGATACACGACCTGGCACGATACGTGGGACCCGACCAAGGCAACTCCGCAATAGCCGCGCGAAATTCGGGCCGATACCACCACGATAATGCCGGAACATTATGCCGACGGACAGGCAGCACTCGAGCCGTGAAGGCTGGCCTCACGCCTCCGGGATCGTCCGCCGCACCTGCGCGGCGCCATCGGCATCTGTTGTCTCGAACGCACTCGCGGCGGTCGTCAAGCCGTCACCGGTAGCATTTCGATCATCACCCACTTTGGTGTAGCCGATTCCACGCTCGATGATGTATTGGCCGGCCAACACCCGGTACGCGTTGGCTGCCTTGCCGTATCGAGCTTCGAACTCGGCCTCCCATTCGGGATCTCCCTCGGCCCGCGCATAGGCAGCAGCGCCGTCGGCGCGGTTGACGTCACCCAATCTGCGCAGCTCATCCGGATCTTGAGCGAATTCCTGGACCATATCGACGAACTCCATTCTCGACGGTTCTCCCCATTCCACACATCCCCATCGTTGGGACCGAGGACTCGGAAATGGGCTGGATGCGACGCAGCCGCAAAATGTACGGCTGCCGTCTACGCGTAATCAGAGTCTCGCGCGAACTCGGTCTTCTCCATAAGGTTGTATGCGGCCTCGGTCGGCAGCTCCAACGAGTCGGCCAAATGCGGCAGCGCGCCGTGGTACAGCAGTTCCGCACGACGACCGACCCGAGACTTCATATGGGCCAGCCGGGCCAACCGCAGCACCTCGGCCGCGAGCCAACCGTCGTCGGCGTGCTCCAGCACTTCGTCTCCGAGATAGAGGCCGACGATCATCCCGGCGCGATCGCATCCCACGCCGACCGAATAGTCGGGATTGAACACCTCGTAGATCAAATTGTGCCAGTCAGGCGCGGCCTCCACCTCGGCGTCGTCCGACATATCCAGATCTGTCACGGTGTCACTCCTGGGCATCCTCGACCGCCGATGAGTCAGGGTTGCGGCCATGGCACTTTCGGCAAGGCCGTCTCCTGAACAACGATCCTGTGCTGCCGAAGGGCGTCGAAAGTGCTGTCCCGAATCGCCGCCATGATGTCGGATACCAGCTCCTGACTGCTCGCAGCGCCGACGATGGTCCCGGGAGCGATATACAGATCGGTGAGTCTGCCCATTCCGTCGACTTCCGGTATAACGCGGGTACTTGGTGAGGGGCGGCGGGCGCGGATCCGGTCGATCTTTTCCAGCATGTCATCGATGGCATTCGCCACCGCTCGACCGGATTGCACCGCCGAAATCGTATCGGGATGCATATCGCGGGGCCAGATGTCCGCCACGGTCACCACTCCCCCGACAGCAGAGGCATCGAACTCGGATTCAGGTTGCCACCCAGCTCTTTTCGCATGCCGCCTCCTCTAATGATGATGTCGGTCTTCGCGCTCATGTTTTCCTGCCACTCAGGCCTGCGGCGGTGTGACCGACGGTGGACCGGCTTGCTGCGGTGTGCTCACGGTCGGCGGTGAGGCCGCAGCGGTTCCGCGGTCGGCATTGGAGCCGACATCATTACCAGTCGGGTGAAAGTAGCCCGAGAAGTTCCCGTACTTTTCGGTCAACGGGAGACTGTTGGGATCCAGGGGAATGAGTTGACCTCGATCGAGAATGTGCAGGCCATTCTGATTGTTGATGATCAGCGCACTGTGTTTCTCCCACTGCACGACATCTCCGGTCTTCAGCTGGGCGACGTCATTGACAGTCGCCCATGGATGGTTCGGTGTCGACTCGCCCGGCGTTCCCGAATATGCCGCCACCGCATCGACAGCGGTATTTTGCTGCTGCTTCTGCAAAGCCTCGGCGACCGTCGAGGACACCTGCACGGTCGAATCGTCCGGAAGCTTGTAGTCCACCATCGCGCCGGGCGTCGCGATCGGAGGCGGAGTACCTGCGGAGGTCGGGGCGGTGACACCTGGAGTAGCAGTCTGCGCGGCGGGCTCATTATTCGCCGCTTGGACGGCGCGGTTCCGCTCATGAGCCCGTTCTCGCTGCTCACGTGAATCCCGCTCGTCGTAGGCTCTGTCATCGCCGGGCTGAGGCCGGGCTTGGTTCGCCTGCGCCATAGCGCTCATCATGGCCATCGGTCCCATCAAGTCGGCCATAGTGTTGCCGGTATTGGCCGCCGGCGCGGCATTGGCAGTTGGCGCGGTCGTGCCGGTACCCGTCCCGGTTTCGGAGATGTTCTTCATTGCTGCATTCAGTAGAGAATCGAGGTCCCTGCTCGAGGCAGTGCCATCGGTTCCGCTGGCCTGGGTGGGCTGGGTGCTGTCCACCGAACCGGTGGTGTTCGAGGGCGTGCCGAGCAGATCATCGTATGTGGCACCGAAATCCTCGTTCGTGCTCAGCGGCTGGGTGGTGCTGACCTGAGTCGGACTCTGAGCACTGGTGGACTCTCTGGTGCCGCTGGGAGCAGGAGCGGGTGCCGGTGCCGGAGCCGGAGCCGGTGCCGGAGCGGGTGCCGGAGCGGGTGCCGGTGCCGGAGCGGGTGCCGGAGCGGGTGCTGGAGCGGGTGCCGGAGCCGGAGCCGGAGCGGGTGCCGGAGCCGGAGGTTGGAGGTCTGGCGGAAGGGCTGCGATCTGCTTCGCGTACTCGACGACCTGATTGACGCAATCTTTGACGGCACGCGCCATAAGAGGGTACACAAGCGCTTCGCGTATCTGTTGCTCGCTGCGCTCTGGTGGCGGTGGCGCGCCGGGCACAATGGAATCCTGGGGCTGTGGGCTGTCTTGCCTCGCCTGTATTGCTCGAGCCATAGCCTCATGGGTTTGCTGTATCTTAGTGTACATATTTTGATACGTCGTCAGGTTCCACCAGGAAAGCTTATCGACCCTATTTTCGAAATGGGTATCATTGACTTTCCAGAACGCAGCAAGAGTATCCAGCTTGAAATTTCCGGAATTAAGCGCGTCTTGAGTGAATCCAGAACCGCTGAGAGTCTGATAAAAATTGTCCGCGAGATTGTCATCGTGCGGATTATTGTCCACCCCTTCCGGAGATATCAGGAAGCTGGGCTTTTCAGGCCTTGCCTTTCCCAATTGATCCGCCAGCGAAAAGAGCTCAGCATTAAAAACGTTGACGGCGGTCCTGAAGTCAGACGAGCCGAGGCCAGGGGGAATTCGAAATTCCAATGGAAAGTCTTTTAAATTGGATCCCGCCGCGATCTGCGCCGCGTACCCTTTAAAGATTCGCGCATCAGCATCACCGGGTGGCTCCTGATACCACAGGACGGTGTCGTTCGGAGGGCGCTTACCATCCCAGTCGGCCGATACTGGGACTTTTAGCGCTATGAGCTCGCCGTCGTCAGTAAGAACGTACTGCTGCGCACCCTTCTTATCATTATTCGGATCGTCCCAGTCTTTAGTCCACGCGCCACCCCGGCGAGTAGGATCGTCTGAATTCGGCACCAATTCCGATGGGACAGTTTTACCATCAGCATTTTGGAGCTCTAGTCGCTGGCGTGTATCATCCCCGACTTCATCTTCGAATCTGATCGAAGTGGCGCCACTACCAGGACTCCCGATAGTTTTGACTCTAGTGTTCGTGGGTACGTGCTCGATAACCAACTGGCCATCCCGCAAACCCATTCTGTACTCGCCATTTTTAGAAGTCATCCACTGGTTCTGCCCGAGTACCTGTTCCCGGTTGATGATGCCACCGGCCGGTGTAGTGTGCTTCTCGCCCATCGCTACAACCCCCGATCACACGGGTGACGCCGAACTACTCGTGCGCCGGGCACAACCATCACCAAATCCTCCTACTTGTACGCCCGTGAGCCCTCTGCGGTCTCATGCCTCCGGCATCGCTCTCCGCACCTCTGCACCGCCCTCGGCATCAGTGGTCTCGAATGCATCCGCAGCGGCATACCGACTATCGCCCATGGTGTTTCGGCCATCTCCTATCGTGGTGTAGCCGATACTGCGGTCAGCTAAGTACTGCCGGACGTACATTCGGAAGGGGTTGGCCGCCTTACCGAACATGTTCTCGAACTCGGCCTCCCACTCGGGATCTCCCTTGGCCTGTTCATAGGCTGGGGCGCTGGCGGCACGATCGCCATCGCCCTGTCTCCGCATATCTTGTGGATCCTGCATGAAATCCTTGACCATATTGACTAATTCCCTCCATACCAGCTGAGTGCCACTTCCTCACACGCATCCATATTTAGCCCCGACCGAACTCGGCCTTCTCCTGAAGCGTGTACTCTGCCTCCGTCAGCAGGCCCAACTCGTCGGCGACATTCGGAAAAGCGCCGTTGCACAGCAATTCCGCCCGCCGACCTACCCGGGACTTCAGGTGGGCCAGCCTGGCAACCCGAAGCACCTCTCCTGCGAGCCAACTGTCAGTGTTCTGCCACACTTCGTCGCCCAGATGCAGACCGACGATCATGCCGGTGTGGTCACACGCCACGCCAACCGAATAGTCGGGGTTGAAAACCTCGTAGATCAGGTTGCGCCAATCAGGCGGCGCTTCAGCCCCATCGCCACCCCCTGTATCCAGATCCGTCACCGCACTACTCCTGGTTCCGACGATCGCAGCGACAAGTCACGGGCGCGGCGACGGAACGTCCGGCCACACCGTCTCCTGGACAGCAATTTCGTGCTGCCGCAAAGCGTCGGCGGTGCTGTCTCGAATTGCGGCCATGATCTCGTCCACCAACTCCTGGCCGCTCACGAAGCTTTCGATCGTTCCGGGCGCGATGTACAGATTAGTCAGTCTGCCCATTCCGTCGATTTCCGGAATCACCCGCGAGGAGGGCGAGGGGCGCCGGGCGCGGACTCCGTCGATCCGCTCCAGCATGTCATAGATAACATGCACCAGATTCCGCCCGGATTCCAATGCCGACACAGTGTCGGGGTGCATATAGCGGCCCCAGTTCTCCGCCACGATTACCGCATCCCCGATACGTGACGGAATTTCCGTCCGGCGGTGGAGCCTTGACCGAACATTTGGCCATTCACTATGCCCGTCCAGCACTTCTCACGCGGCGAATAGAGCCATTCCCGCTGCCGAATTCTTTGATCCGGAGTCAGGATTCCGCCCTCAATATCTTCAAGCGGATCACTCTCAGCCATCAGCCCAACCCCATCACTCGAGTGATGCCGAACTGTCCGCGAGACGGGAACAGCCATACCGAATCCTCCTACCCGAATACCCTGATAGACCAGGAGTGCGACGAAAGCCGCGGAGCCGCACGGTTCATTGCCGTCCAAACGTGAGATGGTTCGCAATGACCGTTCGTTGAATCTGATTTGTTCCCTCTCCGATCTGCAGCACCTTGGCCTCGCGAAGGTAGCGTTCGACCGGGAACTCCCGTGTGTAACCGACACCACCGAGCAGTTGGACGGCATCGGTGGTGGCCCGCATGGCGGTGTCGGTGCAGAAGAGCCCGCAGACGCCTCCGATAGACAGTAGGCACCGAGCAGTCCGCCGGTAAGCATGTCGGGCAGGTACGACGACCGTTGTTCCGCTGTGCCGTATTCAGCGGCAGCATGGCAGGCCAGAGTGTGAACGCTGACACCGAGACCAACCGTCAGATGAGCTGCCGCCAACTCCTCGAGGACACGAAGGTAAACGGCGAAAGGCTGTGCGCCACCGCCATACTCAGCGGCGAATGGTAGGGCCAACAGGCCTTCTTTCGACAGCAAAGCGAACAGTTCGCGGGGGAACTGACCAGCCTCTTCGCGCTCGGCTGCCTGCGGCTCGATTTCGTTGACGAGCAGTTCGCGGATGCAGGTGAACAGTTCACTGGCCCGCGCTTCGGGCAGTCTTGTATTTACTTGGACAACGGGCTCGGACACTACATGATCCTCTTCGTAGACATAGCGTTCCAGGGCGACATCGCTACCACGTCACGCGGTAAGGAACAGGATGCGTTCTCACTTCAAGCATGCCAACGACCTGATCATTGTCGGACCAGTCTGACAAATCGTCGACTTCCTCTAACTTCCCACGTTTGGGAAGCTTCTTGACAGTCCCGGATATCGGACCGCCACTGTCTACGGCACGCTGATCCTACTTAAGTATATTTTGGCACTAATACTTAAGCATATTTCGAAGCAAATATACGGATGTGTAGTTCCATTTGCATCTGCCACAATCCGATCTGGCGCAGAGGCAACGGATCGACAATTGTGATGATGCGCGTGACCTGGTGGATTCAGCCGCCATCGAAGGATTTACGGATAGGTCCATTCCGCAGTGCCGAAGCTGACCGAGAAACATCCCCGCTTATCGAGTGCATCGCTATGACTCTGACGATTCCCGAGGCATTTCCGAAGTGGCTGGTCGAGGCCGTGGCGGGATATTGGCCGGAGTGCGACGAGGACGCGCTGCGCCGCGACGGTGACCATTGGTCGGCTGCTGCCGAGAGCTGTCGTGCGCTCGCCAAGCGACACAATATCGCCGCCGCCGCCGAACGCGCCGCCCTCCACGGCAGCACCGCCGACGCGAAGTCGACTCGGAACATGCAGCTCGGCGACGATCTGCTCAACCAGGCCGAGTACTGCGACTCCATGGCCGAGCAGTGCTACAAGAAGGGCAACGACAGCGAATTCACCAAGCTGCAGCTGGCCGGAACCGGATTCGCACTGCTCGCACAGCTGGCAGTCGATGTCTGGCTGGCCGCGCCCGGTGTCGCCAAGACCGCCGAGGACAGAGCGGCCGCCGAATCGTCCTGGGCCGCGGCGGCCCGCAAACTCCACGGCAAGATCAAGAAGGTCGGACTGGAGTGCGCCACCAAACGCAAGGGTTTGCCGTTGGCCAAAGCCACCGCCATCGGATTCGCACTCGGTGCCGGCACCGGCGCCGCCGTCAATGCCGGTGCCCAGCTCTGGCAGATGGAGGTAACTCACCACCGCGACAAGATGGAATGGGACCTCGTCGAAGACGCCGCGATCATCGGCGGCGTCGGCGGCGGCGTCGGAGCACGCTTCGCCTCGCGCGTCGCCCCGGGCATCAACAAATTCCTCGGCAAGGTCGCCGCAAGATCGGATTCCAACATCGTCCGCTATGGCACACACGTCACCGCCGGCGTCCTGATCGGTGGCGTCGGCGGCACCACGGGTGCGCTCGGCGGCCTGGTTGCCTCGATACCGGTCACCGGACATATCCCGCACGGCGACGAAATGCGAACCACCATGCTGCACGGTTTCGTCGGCGGCTTGGTCGGTTCCGCCAGTATCTTCGCTCGCCCCTTGCCACCGCGGGCCACGCCGACCACCCCCGCGACCGCCTCCGCCCCTCCAAGCACCGCACCTCCCAGCGGACCACACCCGGACCTCATCCGGCCGCAGGGCCCGGAGGGCGGACCAGCCGCTCGCCCGAACGACCCCCCGCGGCGGAACGGGCGCGCGCGCGGGGCGCGGGGGGGGCAGGGGGCCGCGCG
>NZ_JBEXLC010000244.1:0-7671 GCF_040609795.1 Nocardia sp. NPDC004604 | reverse complement strand
TAGGAGTGCTTGGGCTTCGATGGGGTCGCCGAGTCGGGTGCCGGTGCCGTGGGCTTCGACGGCGTCGATATCTGAGGGTTGTAGTCCGGCGTTGGCCAGTGCTTGGCGGATTACTCGTTGTTGGGATGGCCCGTTGGGTGCGGTGAGTCCGTTCGAGGCCCCGTCTTGATTGACGGCCGATCCGCGCACCACCGCCAAAACCGGATGACCATTGCGCTGCGCGTCGGAAAGTCGTTCCAGCAGTAGCAGTCCGGCGCCTTCGGCCCAGCCGGTGCCGTCGGCGTTGTCGGAGAAGGCTTTACAGCGTCCGTCTGGTGCGAGTCCGCCTTGCCGGCTGAATTCGGTGAAAGTGATAGGAGTTGCCATAACCGTGACACCGCCCGCGAGTGCCAGAGTGCATTCACCGGCGCGCAGGGCGTTGGCCGCCAAATGCACGGCCACCAGCGAGGACGAGCAGGCGGTGTCGATGGTGACGGCGGGGCCCTCGAGCCCGTAGCTGTAGGAAATACGGCCCGACACCACGCTGGTCGTATTACCGGTGAGGAGATAACCCGCGGTACCGGCGTCGTCCCGCAGCAGCGAGACATAATCCTGGCTGTTCCCACCAACGAAGACACCGGTTCGGCTGCCGCGCAGCGACTTCGGGTCGATGCCCGCGCGTTCGAAGGTCTCCCAGGAGGTTTCCAGCAGCAGCCGCTGCTGTGGGTCCATCGCCCGCGCCTCACGGGCCGAGATACCGAAGAACTCCGCGTCGAATTCCGCCGCGTCGTACAGAAAACCACCCGCGGTCGCGGTGCTGCCACCGGATTCGCCGGGCGAGTTCTGCCGCAACGACGCGAGATCCCAGCCGCGATCGGCGGGAAACTCCGACACCACATCGCGGCCCGCCGCCAGGAGCTGCCACAGCTCCTCTGGACCGCGCACACCGCCGGGGAAGCGGCAACCGATGCCGACGACGGCCAGCGGCTCATCGGACGCGGCCACCGAGTTCGCCCGCTCGTCGCGCGGATCCTCGTCGAAGAGTGAGACCAGGTGGGAGACAAGTTGTTCCGGGCTCGGATAGTCGAAGACCGCCGTCGTCGAGAGGGTGACGCCGACTACGGCACCGAGCCGGTTGCGCAGCTCCACCGCGGTCAGCGAGTCGAATCCGAGATCACGGAACGCCCGGTCGGGGGTCACCTCGTCGGCGGTGGCATGGCCGAGCACCGACGCGGCCTCGGAGGTGACCACGGCCAGTAATCTCGCCCGTCGTTCGGCGGTGCCGAGCGACGAAAACCGTTGGGTGTTAGAACTTTCGGGCCCTTGCGGCACCTCGGCCAACGCCCGTGCCTCCGGGAGATCGGACAGCAGGGCACTGGGCCGCGCGGACACGAACGGCGGCAGGAAATCCGCCCAACCGACATCCGCGACCGCCGAGCAGGGCGCGTCGTCGCCCAGCGCCCGTTCCAGCGCCACCATCGCGAGGTCCGGCGCGAGCGGCGGCAGACTGCGCCGGTGCGAATGCGCACCCGAATCGTCCTGCGCCATCCCGTCTCCGGCCCACGGGCCCCAGGCCACCGACGTGGCGACCAGCCCGCGATCCCGGCGGTTTCGGGCGAGCGCGTCGAGGTGGGCGTTCGCGGCGCCGTACGCCGCCTGCCCGCCGGTGCCCCACACCCCGGACACGGAGGCGAACAGGACGAACGCGTCCAGCTCGCGCGCGCCGATCAGCTCGTCGAGATGCGTGGCGCCCGCCGTCTTCGCCCGCACGATATCGGCGAACTCGTCGATGCCGGTGTCCGCCAGCGGTTTCCGCTGTCCGACGCCGGCGGCGTGCACGACCGCGGTGAGCGGTCGATGCGGCGGCACCGCGGCCAGCAGATCCGCGACCGCCGCGCGATCGGACACATCGCAGGCCGCGACGGTCACCTCCGCACCGAGCGCCGACAGTTCCGCGGCCAGCGCCGCCGCGCCGGGAGCGGCGGGGCCGCGGCGCCCGGCGAGCAGTAGATGCGCCGCGCCGCGCCGGGCGAGCCAGCGGGCGACCTGCGCGCCCAGCGCCCCCGTGCCGCCGGTGATCAATACCGTGCCCCGCGGCGTCCACGGCGAACGGGTCGGCGTGCCCTGCGGCGCCCGCGCGAGCCTGCGGGCGAAGAGGCCGGAGGCCCGCAGCGCGAGTTGGTCCTCCCCACGGGGATCGGCCAGCAGCGCGGGCAACCGGGACAGCGTCCGATCGTCGATCGTCGCGGGCAGATCGATGAGTCCGCCCCAGCCGTGCGGCCATTCGAGTGCGGCGGCGCGCCCCATTCCCCAGAACTGCGCATGGGCGGGCGCGGGCAACCGGTCCGAGTCGCCGATGGCGACGGCACCGCGGGTCAGGCACCACAGCGGCGCGGCCGATTCGGCGCGCTGCAATGTGTGGACCAGGGCGAGGGTCGCGGCGAGCCCGCGCGACAGCGCCGGATGCGTCTCGTCGGGCTCCTCATCGAATGCCAAAAGCGATACCACCCCTGCGATTCCGGAGACATCGCCGAGATCGGCAGCGTGCCCGACCCGCACTTCGGCGCCGCCGTCGCGGAGCGCGTCGGCCACCGCGACCACATCCGGGTGCCCGTGGTGCGCGGCGGCCGCGACCACCAGCCAACTGCCCGAGAGCCGACGTGCCTCGGGGGTCAGCGGAATCCAGGTGATGCGGTAGCGCCAGGAGTCCACGACGGACTGTTCCTGCTGCCTGCGTCGCCAGTCGGCGAGCACGGGCAACGCGGCGGACAGTTGTCCGTCATCCGCATTCCCCAATACCTGCGACAGTGCGCCGAGGTCCGTGCGCTCGACCGCGTCCCAGAATCGGGATTCGGCCGCGTCGGCCGTTGTTTCGCGAGCGGGCGTCGTCTCGGTCGGTTCGAGCCAATAACACTTGTGTTGGAAGGGGTAGGTGGGCAGTTCGACGCGTCGTGCGCCGGTGTCCGCGAAGTAGTTGTCCCAGTTCGGGTTTGCGCCATGTACGACCAGACGGGCCAAGGCGGTGGTGATGGCCTCGATTTCTGGTCTGTCGTGGCGTAACGAAGGGATCGCGGTGTCGGCGAGGTGGGTGGTGAGGGCGGCGTCGGGTCCGATTTCGAGATAGGCGTCGGCCGTGATCTGGGAGACCGCATCGGCGAAACGAACGGTGTTGCGGGCGTGGCGGATCCAGTGGTCGGGATCGATGAGGGTGGTGTGGCCGACCGGTTGTCCGGTGACCGTGGAGACGATCGGGATCGCCGGTGCGGAGAACGCCAGACCCGCGACTACCTGACGGAATTCGGCGAGGACGGGGTCCATCAACGGTGAGTGGAAGGCGCACGAAACCTTCAGCCAGGTGATCCGATGTCCGTCGAGCCGGGCGGTGATGTCGGCGAGCGTGGCGTTATCTCCGGACAGCACAACGGCTTTGGGTCCGTTGATGGCGGCAATGCCGACCTTGTCTTCGTGTCCGTGGAGATGGGGGAGGATGTCGTGTTCGGTGATGTCGACCGCGACCATGGCACCGCCTGCGGGCAGCGACTGCATGAGCCTGCCACGATGAGCCACCAGTGTTGCCGCATCGCTCAGGGTGAGAACTCCCGCGATATGCGCGGCGGTGATTTCACCGATGGAATGCCCGGTAACGGCGCTGGGCTGGATGCCCCAGCTCTCCCAGAGCCGATACACGGCGACTTGCAACGCGAACAAAGCCGGTTGGGTGAATTGGGTCCGGTCGAGCAGCTCTTTGTCATCACCGAAAACTATGTCGCACAACGGTTTAGGAAGGTGCTGATCGAGCTCGGCGCACACGGTGTCGAAGGCATCGGCGTAAACCGGATAGCCGTCGTAGAGTTCGCGTCCCATGCCGAGGCGCTGACTGCCTTGCCCGGAGAACACCATCGCCACCGCGCCCGCACCGGCCCGCCCAGTGAGCACGCTGGGCGCGGCCTGACCCGCGGCGAACGACCGCAACGCGCGCCTGCGCTCGGCCGGATCGCCGCCGACCACCACTGCCCGCTTCGTCAGCATGCTGCGGTTCGTCGCGAGCGAATAGCCGACGTCGAGCAGCGTGGTGTCGTCGGCGAGCTGATCGGCGAGCCGGTCGGCCAGCGCCGCCAGTGCTGTCTCGTCGTGCGCCGACAGCACCCACGGCACGGCGGGCGGCGGTGTCGGCGTGTGCGTGACAGGTTCCGGCTCTTCCGCCTGCTCGAGGATCACGTGCGCGTTCGTTCCGCTGACACCGAACGCGGACACCCCGGCACGCCGGCGCCGATCGGCATCCGGCCACGGCCGATCCTCGGTGAGCAACGAGACCGCGCCCGCGGCCCAGTCCACGTGCGGGGTCGGCTCGTCGACGTGCAGCGTGCGCGGCAGTACGCCATGGCGCATCGCCATGATCATCTTGAGCACGCCTGCCACCCCGGCGGCGGACTGGGTGTGCCCGATGTTGGATTTGACCGATCCCAGCCACAGCGGCCGCTCGCGCTCCCGGCCGTAGGTGGCCAGCAGCGCCTGCGCCTCGATGGGGTCGCCGAGCCGGGTGCCGGTGCCGTGCGCCTCGACGACATCCACGTCCGCGGCCCGCACACCGGCATCGGCCAGGGCCTGACCGATCACCCGCTGCTGCGACGGGCCGTTGGGTGCGCTGAGTCCATTGGACGCACCGTCCTGATTGACCGCGGAACCCCGGAACACCGCGAGCACCGGGTGGCCGTTGCGGCGCGCGTCCGACAACCGTTCCAGCACAACGACACCCGCGCCCTCGCCCCAGCCGGTGCCGTCCGCGGTCGCGGCGAACGACTTGCACCGGCCGTCCGGGGCCAGGCCGCGCTGCCTGCTGAACTCCAGGAACGCGGCCGGTGTCGCCATCACGGTGACCCCGCCGGCGAGCGCGAGCGAGCATTCACCGCCGCGTAGCGCATTGGCGGCTAGATGCATCGCGACCAGCGAGGACGAGCAGGCGGTATCCACGGTGACCGCGGGCCCCTGCAGCCCGAAGGTGTAGGAGATGCGGCCCGAGAGCACCGCGGTCGCCGTTCCGGTGAGCAGATAGCCCTCTGCGCTCCGCCCGGCCTCGCCGGTGGCGTAGTGCGAGGTGGTGGCGCCGATGAAGACTCCGGTTCGGCTTTCCCGCAGCGTGTCGAGCGCGATACCGGCCCGTTCGAAGGCCTCCCATGAGATTTCCAGCAGCAGCCGCTGCTGTGGGTCCATCGCCATCGCTTCCCGCGGCGAGATCCCGAAGGCGGCCGCGTCGAAACCGGCCGCATCGGTGACGAAGGCACCCTCGCGGCTATAGGACGTGCCCGGCTTGGTCGGGTCCGGGTCGTAGATGCCGTCGATATCCCAACCGCGGTCGGTGGGGAAATCGGACACCGCGTCGCGGCCGTGCGCGACCAGCTCCCACAGCGCCTCGGGTGAGTCGGCGCCGCCGGGGAACCGGCAGCTCATCGCGACGATCACCACCGGGTCGTTGTCGTCGCGCGACGGCCCTGCCGCCGGACTCGTCAGGCCGGCCGCGCCCAGGAGTTCCCGCTCCAGGCGCGTCACCAGCGCGACCGGGGACGGATGGTCGAAGACCAGCGTGGCGGGCAGCGCCAACCCGGTCGCCGCCGCCAGCCTGCCGCGCAGTCGCACGGCGGTGACGGAGTCGACACCCAGATCGCGGAACGCGGCCCGCGGCGAAACCGCCTCCGGGGACGGATGTCCGAGCACGGCCGCGACCTCGCCGCGCACCAGCTCGAGCAGGATCCGAGTCCGCTCGGCCTCGGTCGATCCGGAAAGCTTTTGCCGCCAGCCGTTTTCGGCGGATTCCGGTGCGTCGGTGCGCGAACCGTCCAGCGCCGCTCGCGCCTCAGGGAGGTCGCCGATCAGGGGACGGCGGCGGGCCGCGCTCAGGATGGGCGCGAACGTGTCCCACGCGATATTCGCGACCGTGCCGGTGGTGTCATCGCAGTCGAGCGCCCGGCCGAGCGCCTGGACCGCGAGCTCCGGTGCCATGGCGGGTAAACCACTGCGGCGCAACGATTCCCCGGCACCGTCGTGGGCGGCCAGACCGCCGCCGCCCCAGGTTCCCCACGCGACGGACAGCGCGTGCAGGCCCCGGTCGCGACGCGCCTGCGCCAACGCGTCCAGATAGGCATTGGCCGCAGCATACGCGCCCTGTCCGCTGCCACCCCACACGCCGGCACCAGAGGAAAACACCACGAAGGCATCCAGCGCGGTGTCGGCGAAGGCGTCGTCGAGATGCTGTGCGCCGCGTGCCTTGCCCTCCCACGCTTGTGCGAGCAGCGCCGCATCGGTGTCCCGGAGGAGTGCGGCGGTACCGACGCCCGCGGTGTGGAATACGGCGGACACCGGCGTATCCAACGCGGCGAGCAGCCGGTCCAGCGCCGCCCGGTCGGCGACGTCGCAGGCCTCGATATCGACGCGGACGCCGGGTGCGAGCTGTACCAGCTCGACGCGCAGGGCGGCCGCGCCCGGCGCATCGCTGCCGCGTCGGCTGGTGAGCACGAGATGCCTTACGCCGCAACGAATCAGCCATCGCGCGACGTGACCGCCGAGCGCGCCGGTACCGCCGGTGACCAGCACAGCGCCATCGGTGGACCAGGTGCGTCCCCTGGCCGTGTCGGCGGCGCGAATCAGCCGCCGGGCGAACACACCCGAGGAACGCACGGCGAGCTGATCCTCGTCCCACCGGCCCGCCAGAATCGCCGCTACGCGTGCCGCCGCCCGGTCATCGATGCGCTCGGGGAGATCGATGGTGCCACCCCACCAGCTCGGATGCTCGAGGCTCGCCACCTGCGCCAGTCCGAGCACCGCCGCCTGAGCCGGATCTCGCAGCCGGTCGGCGCGGCCGACCGATACCGCACCGGAGGTGAGGCACCACAGCGAGGCGTCCAGGTCGATATCCGCGCAGGCCTGGAGCAGCTTCAGCGTCGCAGCCGTCGCGTCGGTGCCCAGTGCGAGCAGCGAAAGCACACGCTGCGGCCGGTGTTCGGCGATCGATTCGGCGATTGATTCGCGGGTTTCGCTGCCGTCGTACACTATTCGCACGGCATCCCTGGGCAGCGCATCGAGGACAGCCGTGACCAACGGGTTCCCCGCGTGCTCGGCCGGGACGAATACCAGGTGACCTCCGTCGAGGGTCGTGGTCATGCCCGACGCCGGGAGCGGACGCCAACTGACCTGGTAGCGCCATGAATCGACGATTCCGCGAGCGGCCTGCCCACGCCGCCAGTCCGACAGCAACGGCAGCGCCGGACCCAGTACCTGCCGCGGATCGCGGTCGCCGACCGAGAGCATCGCGGCCAGCGCGTCGAGATCCTCATGCTCGATCGCATGCCAGAACTCCGCATCGACACTCGGTGCCGTGGGCCCGGCTGGTGTGTCGAGCCAGTAGCGGGTGCGTTGGAAGGGGTAGGTGGGCAACGCGATTCGCCGCGCGTTCGGATATTCGGCTGTCCAGTCGATGGGGAGGCCGTGGGTCCAGGCGTGTGCGGCGGAGGTTAGTAGTTCGGTGTGGGTGCCGTGGTTGCGGCGCAGGGTGCCGGTGGTGATGATGTCGGTGTCGATGGCGTCGGCGGTGTCTTGGATGGCGGTGGTGAGGACGGGGTGGGGGCTGGGTTCGATGAAGGTGGTGTGTTGGTCGGTGATGAGGGTTTCGATGGTGGGGTGGAACAGGACTGGTTGGCG
>NZ_JBEXLC010000243.1:0-7933 GCF_040609795.1 Nocardia sp. NPDC004604 | reverse complement strand
CGACGCGAGGAGATCGGCTTCTCCTATTTCATCTTCGGCGCCGACTGCGCCGACAGGTTCGCTCCGGTCGTCGCCGAGCTCGCCGGACATTAGTTGGGCGGCGCGAGGGTCGCAAGGTTGACGCGGCGACGGCGGAACCCCTTCTGAGACTGCTCGCTCATGCCGACATGAGATGATCGTTCCAGCCCAGGTCACTATCGATCAGCTCGAACAGCTGCTCGTTCCACGGGCGATAGAACTCACGCAGCCGGGCCACCGATGCGTCGTCGGGGTCGGGGAATTCGAGCGGATTGCGGTTCAATACGTGGTGCAGGACCGGCTCGATGGCGGGCAGTCCGAGGAATTCGTGGATACCGCGCACGGTCTTGCAGATATCGGCGAAGAAGTCCTCCGCGGTGACGATATAGACATTGTCCTTGCCGAATGCCGCGAGCCAGCGGGCCACCGCATTGGCGTAGACACCGGTGCTGAGCACCGGCATGGAGGGCAGCGAGGTCGGGGGCGGTGGGGCCGGAAACATGTCCAACGCGTATCCGATGTAGTCGGCGAAGGTCCTGCCGTACGGCATGGCGCACAGGCCGTCCTTGTTGCTGAGGAACAGATCCCATTTGTAGTGCGAATAGGCACGATCCACCGGATCGCGCAACATCATGACGATCTTGGCGTCCGGACGGGCCGCACTGTAGTTGTCGATCAACGGAAGATCGTGCAGCAGTGGGTCGAAGTAGCCCGTCAGCGCCCGGCCGGTACATCGCAGCACCTCGGCCTTCTGATGTTCGGTCGGGAAGTACGGCCCCCAGAACTGCGGGTAGCCGTGGCCGATCTCCTTGGTGAGCGGCGCCAGGATGCTCGGATGCTGCATGAGATAGCTGGCCAGATCGGTCGTACCGCTTTTCAGCGCGCCGACACAGGCGAAATCCGGCGACACTCGCGGTCCGCCGAAGCGCCGCAACCACAGCCGAACCGGCGGTACTCTGCCGAAATAATGCGGCAGCGTCAGATAGCGCATTCCCAGCTGCACGGAGCGCAGCGGATGTGCGAGATAACTCTCCCGGTTGTAGCGGTGCAGTTGCCATTCTTCGAATACTTCGAAGCCCTTCGTGTACTTGTCGGAGGCGTAGTCTTGCGCACTCGACGGCGTCACCCCTGTTGACATTGGAACTTCCCTCGCATTACTTGATCATCGCCGCCCGGCCTGCGGCGGTCGTAGCACCGAACCAACTGTGGTGAATGGTTTCGGCGGCTCTGGACACGCGAATAGAGGAAACACACATTGTTACCTCCCGTCACCGATCCCGCTGCCCTTCGGAATCGAATGCGGACCACCGTAGCGCCGAGTTCGTCTCGGCGACACCGGAATCCGCGTGGACCGTCATTTCGATCAGATCCGAAGAAGACGATGCATCCGATTTGGGCAACTTCACAAGACCCGTGAACCGGGGGGTGGACCCGACACCCCGGGTCAGACGACCCGGATTTACCGATATGTCCGACCACCTGCAATTCGACACCAACGCACCGGTTCTCATCGTCGGCGGCTACGGCACCGTCGGCGCCGAACTGGCCCGCCTCGCTTCCACACCTTGGCCGCTGCTTCTCACCGGCCGAAATCCCGTGCGGGGCAGGCCCCTTGGCGAGGAACTCGGCGCGCGGGTCGCGCAGTGGGACGTCGTCGATGCCACCGGCTTCCACGCCGACGCGCGCGCGGTGGTGAGTACGGTCAACGATCCCGACGACCGCCTACTACGGGCCGCCGTGTGCGCAGGCATCCCTTACGTCGACATCACCCGTTGGACAACCCGCCTAACTCGGGCCGCCGTGGTCGCCGCGACGCTGCACCCACCGCACCGGTTCTACTGTCCTCGAGTTGGATGGGTGGCGTCACCGGATCGGTGACCGCCGCGCTCGCCGAACAAATGGGCGGCGCAAGCGAAGTCGATATCGCAATTCGCTACACGCTTGCCGGTCCGGCAGGGGTCGACTCGATGGAATTCATGGACCGACTCGGCATGGCATTCGAGGTAATCCAGAATACGTCGGATGTCGAAAACCTCACGGACACTTGGCAACGCATGCGATGCGGTCGATGCCAACCGCCCACTCATGGTGTCGCCGACCACGCCGGGCTTTCGGTCGAACGGCCACCCGGACCCGCGGATTTCGCGCGTTCGACGCGCCGAGGAAGGTTGTGTGAACGGCGGGTCATACCGGTGTCTTTCGCGCCCGAACGTCACTAGCTTCTGCTGCTGAACAGAATTCGACTGCGGTTGGAGTTGTGAAAATGTTTGTCACGACAATTATTTCGAATATGAGCGATTGCCACGACGATCCGGGCGACCTGACCAAGGAGCAAGCGCACCGCGCGATGCAAGTGCACCTGTATTGCAGTGTCGACATCTGCAAGGTCCGCCGCCGCGCCAGACAGACCCTGGTCGAGTCCCGTCGGATGGTCTTGGACGAACGCGCCGAGCCGTAGGTGGCGCAACCGTGCCGACCCGGAATCGACGCGACTGTCCCGGCGTTGTGCACAACTATGAGAGCAGCATCGCAAAGCGATTCCGCGGGGGGTGGTGGTCGGCTGACGGGTGAGCCTGCCGCCGAATCCGATCGCTCCGCCATTGTCGACACCGGTACCGCATTCGGCGCCAAGGTCGCCGCCCGCCTGGCACAGGAGAACATCATCTGGCTGATCACCGTCGGCCCCAGTGGGACACCGCAGCCGAATCCGGTGTGGTTCCAGTGGCGCGACGGTGAATTCCTGATCTTCAGCCAGGCCGATAAGTCCAAACTGCGCAATATCGCTCGCAACCCGCGCGTATCGCTACACCTCAACAGCACCGAGAGCGGCGGCGATGTGGTGGTGCTGACCGGCACCGCCCGGATCGATGAGTCCGGTGCCACCCCGGCGGAAACCGCCGCATTCACCGAGAAATACACCGAGGGACTGGCCTCCATCTCGATGACCGAGGACCAATTCCACGCCGAATATTCGGTCACCGTGCGGATCACCCCGGATCGACTGCGCGGCTTCTGAGCCCGACCCGGCCGTGAGCTGGGGATTTACCGGCGGCTAAGGTCATTGCCGATGAGAAGGAGGCAGCAGCCGCCGTTGCCCAAGCGGCACGGCCTGGACCCGGCCCGGCTCCGCCTACCGGAGCAGGGTGGCTGGGCGACGATTCGCGACCACCTCGTGGAGCGGCTGCCGCGCGTACCGGCCGCGCGGATCGACGAGCTACTACATCAGGGCGGCATCGTCGACCTGGCCGGTCCGATCGCCCCGGACGCACCCTATGTGCCGGGCGGTGCGGTCTGGTTCCATCGCGATCTGCCCGACGAAACCGTGGTGCCATTCGATATCCCCATCGTCCATCGCGACGACGATCTGCTCGTTGTGGACAAGCCACACTTCCTGGCGACGATTCCGCGCGGTCAGCACATTCTGCAGACCGCCCTGGTCCGGTTGCGCCGCGAACTCGACCTACCCGACCTCGTTCCGGCGCACCGGCTCGATCGCGTCACCGCGGGACTGGTGCTCTTCGTGATCAATCCGGCCCGGCGCGGGGCCTATCAGACCATGTTCCACAAGCGCACGGTGCACAAGGAGTACGAGGCCATCGCGGCCTTCGATCCGGATCTGGCGCTGCCGCGGACGGTGCGCAGCCGCATCATCAAGGAGAAGCAGGTGCTCGCCGCACAAGAGGTCGACGGTGAGCCCAATGCCGAGACCTGGATCGAGTTGGTGGAGCAGCGCGGCGGACTGGGCCGCTACCGGCTGCGGCCGCGGACCGGGCGCACCCATCAGCTGCGGCTACACATGAACGGACTCGGCATTCCGATCCTGGGCGACGACTTCTATCCGGTGCTCACCGACAAATCTGTAACCGATTTCACCCGACCGCTGCAACTGCTGGCCGCATCACTCGAATTCACCGATCCGATCAGCAGCGCGCCCCGCCGCTTCGACAGCACACGCACGCTGCAGGCATGGGCGGATCCGGACGGCTGGCGGACCGCCATTAACACCGTCGGCGCGTGATGCGAAACCGATAAGACCATGACGATCACGCCGCCCGCGCAGCTCGGCCCACGCTCGCCGGTTGCGCACGTCCGTAGACTGGTCCCGATGCTTCAACAGGACCTCGACGAAGCGGTACCGCCCCGCCACAAGCTGCACGCCTATCTGGACGTGGCTGTTGTGGTGATCGTCCTGGCGGGCACCAATCTGATCGCCCACTTCACCACCGCGTGGGCGAGCATCCTGACCGTTCCGATCGCCGCCGTGGTGCTGCTCGCGCTGATGCGCCGTCGCGGACTCGGCTGGTCCGAACTCGGACTCTCGCCGCGGCACTGGCGTCGCGGCACGCTCTACGCGCTCGGCGCGGTCGGCCTGGTGCTCGCGGTGGTAGCGATCGGCGCGCTGCTGCCGATGACCCGGCCGTTCTTCCTGGCCGACCGCTACGCCACCATCTCCGGCGCACTCATCGCATCGATGATCGTGATCCCACTGCAGACCGCGATTCCGGAGGAGCTGGCCTTCCGCGGCGTCCTGCACGGCACCCTGGACCGGGTATACGGCGCGCGCGGGGTCTTCGCGGCGGGCTCGCTGCTCTTCGGCCTCTGGCATATCGCCTCATCGCTCGGCCTGACCACCAGCAACCGCGGCCTGACCGGATTTTTCGGCGGCGGCACCGCGGGCCAGATCATCGGCATCCTCCTCGCCGTAGTGGCCACCGCGGCCGCGGGCGTCGTCTTCACCTGGCTGCGCCGCCGCAGCGGCAGCCTGCTGGCGCCGATCGCCCTGCACTGGTCCGTCAACGGCGCAGGTGCCCTGGCCGCCGCCATCGTTTGGCATACCACCCTGACCTGATCCCGGATCGGGCGTAAATTCCGAATATGCCCCTAGGACACCTCGGCATCAACGTCACCGATCTCAGTGCCGCCCAGGCCTACTACGACGAGCTGATGCCGCTGCTCGACTATGCGCCGCTGATCAGCGCGGCCGACCAATTCGCCTACTGGCCCGCCGATAACAAGCCCGGCACGTTCATCTTCTTCTACCCGGCCGAGTTCCCGGGCTACACGCGCACCGCCCCCGGTCTCCAACACCTCGCCTTCATGGTCCGCACCCGTGCGGCTGTCGACCGCGTGCACGTCTGGGCCAGCGCTCGCGGCGACGAAATCATCCACGCTCCGCAGGAATTCCCCCAGTACCCACCGCCGTACTACGCCACCTTCTGGACCGGCCCCGACGGCGTCATGCTCGAGGCCGTCTGCCACAAGAACGCCTGAGCCCTAGGAGGATGCACGTCGCGTTCGCGCATTTGTTCGAGTTTTCGGACGAGGAGCATTGACCTCGGGCGGGTAGCGGTTTAATCTCGGTGCGATCACACATATGTTCGAGCAAGTAGGTCTGCATCGAGATGACACCTACTCCCGGGAAGGCTCGCGATGCGCGACAAACAGTCGACCGATAGGTCCGAGATTGCCGCGTTGGCCGAGCGGGTCGCGAACGCGCGTGGCCGGTTGCCGCTGCAGGATGACGCGGCACTGGTGCAGGTGTTGTCCGATGCCGAGATCGATGCGGAACGTGAACTCGCGCAATGGGTTCGGGCGCAGCGGCGGGGGCAGCGCAAGCGCGCCGTCGAGGACGAACTGACTGCGGAGAAGCGTAATCGGCGGACCACGGCCGCGATCCAGCGTGCCGACGACGCAGACGCGCGCTGGCATCGGCGGGCGCTGGCGGCGCGGCGGCGGGTGTCGAATCAGGATGCGCGACTTGCCCAGTTGTACCGCAGGGCCGAGTGGTCATCGCGTGCGCTGATCGCGGTAGTGGTGCTCGGCATGGTGTGGGCCGGGGTGAACGTACAGCACAACCTGGTGCCCAGCGGAAATATGGCGGATCCGCTGTACTGGTTGAGCTATGGGATCGAGGCGATGATCTCGATCCCGATCATCACCATCATGGTGGCCGCGACCACCGCCGCCAGGTGGGGCCGCGAACTCGACCGGGGCAAGGTCGTCTTATTCGAAGCCGCGCTACTCGGCACGACCGTCGCGCTCAACGCGGGCCCGCACCTGGTCGCCGGTTCCTTCGGGCAGGCCGCCGAATACGCGATCGCCCCCGTCATGGTCGGCGTCGTGATCTGGTTGCATGCCTGGGTTTCCGCGCGTTATGCCCTGCTCATTGATAGCGTCCCGCTGGTCGACGACGAGCCCGAGCTGCCACCCCGGCAGCGGGTCACCACCGAGCGCGGCGCGCCGATCACCACATTCCGCGCCGACGAACCAACCGACCGCCGGGAACTGCTGGCCGCCAAGGGTTTCGACCCGTTGCTCGACCAGGCGGGCGTCCGCTTTCCGGTCGATATGACCGACCCCCACGCAGCACATATCGCCGAGGCAGCGATGCGCGGCGCGCAGCCCGAGGCGGTCCCCGTCTCCCGGCTCGACTGCACCGAAACCCTGGTCTACCACGCACAAAGCACCCGTTCGACCAACGGCCGCCGCACCCAACAGATCCCGACCGTCGACGAATACCGGCGCGCCGGCAGTCCGACGGCCGTTCCGTCCTCGAATTCGATCCATGAAGGCACGCGAACCTTCACCACCCCTGCCGCCCACCCCATCTCGAACCACGGAACGCTGAATTACGCGGAGCCGAATTACCCTGCAACCCACGAGGCACCCACTGCCGCGCATACCGAAACTGCCACGCGCACAACGCCCAGCGCGCAAATCGGCCCCGATATAACTGGCGCAGACGATATCCCTGCCCCGTCGACAACCTTCAATGGCGCAAGCCGAACCCCGTCCATCGGCCACGGCCAACCGCCCACACCCGCCTCCACCGCAGGTGATGTACCCGTTCACGATGCCGCCGCTACCCGCGGAATGCTCGACGAATCGGCGACGACCGAAGGCATCTCACCGCACTCCGCACAGCCCAACGCGCCCCACACCCCAACCGCCGTGGCAGGCCAAAACCCACAGCCGAACTACAACCCGGCTGCTGCCCCGAGCGCATTCGGCGAGAATATGATTCACGCCTTCGACCTGGATCCGCGTCTCGTATCCGATCCCGCCACGAGCCCTACGACCGACCGCGCCGCGCACACCGCCACAAACTTCGAGCCCCCCACATCCCCAGCTCCCACCGACCAGCACACGACTGCCGCTTCGGCCCAGCCCGCCACCACACCGGCGACCGCCGCAAACACCAGCGACCAGCACACGACTCCTGCTGCCACTGCGGCCGAGCCCCGCACCGCACCGGTGACCACTCACGCCGAGCACGCGGCTCCCATGAGCACCCGCGCCGAGCACACTGCTGGCTCAGGCGTCGCATCACAGACAGCACAGGCGAATACGGCCCGCCCTCGCGACGAGCACACAACTCCCGTGGCAACCGCTTCGAGCAGCCGTGACGAGCACACCACTGCTGGCTTCGGCGTCGCACCGCAAACAGCACAGCCGACGACAGCCAGCCCTCGCGACGAGCACACAGCCTCCGCGGCAACCGCCTCGAGCACCCGTGACCAGCAACTGAATCCTGCCTCGGACATCAATCCGCAGTCAGCACAGGCGAATACGCCCGCAGCTCGCGACGAGCACATCACTTCTGGTGCCCCAGAAGCAGATTCCCAGCGGGCAAGCACCATTCGCCCGGTCGTGGATTCGCAACTGAGCATCTTCGATACCACGACAGTGGAACCAGCGGCGCGAACCGGCCACGACGCAGCCGAGAACCGTGCGCCCGCCGCCACAGCTCGCGTTCAGCACTCGAACACTCGAACCGAAACCCCAACGCGGACCGAAACCCAGCGCACCACCGGCAGCGCATAAAAAAATCCCTCAATCCGAATTGAATTTTCGGATTGAGGGATTTTTATAGTTCTATTGCAGAAGAAAACTATTTTAAAAATGCTGGTAAATG
>NZ_JBEXLC010000242.1:0-8155 GCF_040609795.1 Nocardia sp. NPDC004604 | reverse complement strand
TAGAATAATTTTTATTAAGTGCTTAAAAATCTGAATGCGGGCCGAACAGGGCCTGCCGCCCGGTGTCGATATCGCGCACCAGGCGGTGGGCAGCATGTTCGACAGCGCGAACAACGGGTGGCAGCAGTACGCGGCCCGGCGCTTCACGCTGGTGCCGGTGCCGGGCGATCATCTGCACATGATGACCGAACCGCATGTCGGTGAGGTCGCTGTGCAACTCGACGCGGCGCTGGCGGCGGCGGATCCGGATCTGGATCGGGAGCTGGGCGCCGAAATGCTCGACGCCTGACCGATGCGACCCGACCGTTATGCGCGACGACCCGCATAACGGTCGGGTTCGGCGCTGTAGCAGGCGTGGTTCTCGTCATGGTGAACTACAGTTTCGAGGTGGCCGCAGCCATCGGGGGTTGCTCTCCATCGCGGGTGCGGTTGGCCAACGCCTGCGTCGATTCCGATGTCGGCCAGCGCTTTTCGATCGGGAGGGTAGTTGCCGTGAAGTTCGCAATGCTCGCACTGGCCGCGACCGCGGTGGGGTTCGCGGGGGCCGGTACTGCGCAAGCGGCGGGAAATGCCGTGGTCGGCGGAGGTACCGGTCTGGTCTTCGATAGCAACGCGGTGTGCTCGCTGACCGCCATCGGCTACGACAGCGCCGGGCGACTGGTCGGGCTCACCGCCGGGCACTGCGCCCCGACCGGCGCGCGATTGGGCGCCGAGCAGTTCCTCGACACCGGCGTGATCGGCACCGTCGCATACTCCGATGAGGGCGAGGGCTTGGACTTCGCGGTGCTGGAATTCGATCCGGCGAAGGTCACGCCCGCGCGCAATATCGGCCCGACCACCATCGCCGGGTTCGCCGCCGCACCCGTCCCCGGTGAACCGGTGTGCACGAGCGGGCGCAGCAGCCGAATCGACTGCGGCATCGTGTGGGGCACGCTGGAGAGTGTCGTTATCAACCAGTCCTGTTCCAGGCCCGGCGATTCCGGTGGTCCGGTCACGGTGGGTGATCGACTGGTGGGTATGAATCAGGGGCGGCTGACCAGCCTCGGCGGCCTCGGGTTCAATATTCCGTGCACCTTGGGCGCGAATCCCATTCACTCACCGGCGTTTTTCGCGCCGATCGATCAGATCCTTCAGGCCGTGGATGCCACCGGTGGTGTCGGCAGCGGATTCCAGCCCATCTGATCGGATGTGGAGTTCACCGCCGCGAGCCCGCGCAGGGTTTCGGCGGTGAATGCGTCCAGGGGGTAGAACAATTCGATCGCGAGCTCGGAGAGCGTGATATCGGCGGGTGCACCGAAGGTGGCCATGGTGCTGAACATGCGCAGTTCGCCGACCGGGGTCCGAATGCGCAATGGGACCTCGAACGGACTCGGTTGTGCCGTATCGTCATCCGGTTCTTCGCGGTAGCCCGGTGGCAGGGGATAGGCGGCGACCTCGTCGCACAGTGTCCGCAGCTCGGCGTCACCGGTCACGTTGACCTGGTGAGACAGTCGCTCCAGGAACAACTCTCGCACCTGGGTCAGGTTGGCGAGGCGGCCCGAGAGGCCATCGGGATGCAGCACCAGCCGATAGACATTCGGCCGCGGCAGCAGCAGTTCGTCGGGGATGCCGGTCATGAACAGGCCCATCGCGGCATTTTCACTGACCACATTCCACAGCCGGTCCACCACGACCGCCGGATAGGGTTCGTGCGCGGTCAGCATGATGTCGAGCGCGGAACGGACCGAGGCCAGGCCCGCGTCATCGAGGCTGCTCTCCCGGTAGGCGGGCGCGTAGTCGGCGGCCAGCAGCAGGGTATTGCGCTCGCGCAGTGGCACCTCCAGTGCATCGCAGAGCCGCAGGATCATGGCCCGACTCGGCTTGGCCCGTCCGGTCTCCACATAGGAGATGTGCCGTGCGGAGCTGTCTGCCGATAGCGCCAGGTCGAGCTGACTGAGTCTGCGCCGCTGGCGCCAGGTGCGCAGCAATGCGCCGACGCGCGTATCCGTCCGAGTTGATGCCACCCGAGCAGGCTAGTCAGCGCCGCCTGCGCTCGGCCATGACCTCCGAGGTTATTGAGACCTGTACCTCGAACCGGGCATGGTCGGTGCCGGGAGCCGATCGGCTGCCATGGATCGACCTCAGGAGAGGGATATGGGCACGTCGACACCGAACACTCGGCCCGCATCGGACACCGATTTCTTGCGGACCGTGCTGCGCATGGACGGATGGGGAACAGGGGCCTTCGGCGTCGTTATGCTGGCCGGGGCGGCGGCGCTGAGTGGACCGTTGGGGCTGCCGACGACCTGGTCCATTCCATTCGCAGTCGCGATGATCGGCGGCGGGCTCGCGCTACTGCTCATCGCCGGGTATCCGGAGCTGGTGCCGGGCCACGCGAGTGCGGTTGTCGGCGTCAACGCGGTATCGGCGGCGGCACTGGTGGTGTTGGCGTTCTCCGGTGTGCTGGAACTGACCGGGCTCGGGGTGGTTTTCCTGCTGATCGGGGCGGTGTGGGTGGCGGTATTCGCCGGGCTGCAGGCCCGCGGGGTGCGCCGGGCCGGCACGTGAGTCCGGCTCTGTCGGTCCCCTAGGGCCAGCCCGATCGCGCTGATCAACCTCATCGCCGCGATACCCCGCCACCCACAGCAAGGCCCCAGTCCCCCTTCCAGAGCTGCTCGCCGAGCGTAGTCATATGGCGGTCGAATCCGCCTGGGCGACCACCGTTCGACTACCCTCGACGGCCCCCTGAAGGGGCGATACGGCAGGAGCTGGCTGGGCGCGGCACGTCAACCTCGACCTTGGTGGGGTGTTGGGGGCGATGGTTCGGAAGCCAGTGCGATGACCATCTCGCGCTCCAGGCGCGGATCATCGTCGGCGCAGCGCTGTTCGCGTCCGGTGAAGGTGAAACCTGTTCGCAGGTACAGGCGTTCGGCGTGCTGATTGCCGACGACGACGCAGAGTCGCAGCTGGTGCTGGTCATGTGCGCGAGCCCAATCGAGCGTCGCGGCCAGCAGGAGATCCGAGGTACCCCGTCCGCGCGCACGCGGATTCACCCAGACCGATACCACCGTGGGCGGCTCGGTCTCGGTGATGATGCCCGCGCAGCCGACGACGCCATCGCCATGCTCGGCAACGAACAGCAGTCGGGTGCCCATCCATTGCCGCCATTGCCGTTCGTCCCATTGCGCGGCCACCGCATAGGTCGTCGCGAATGTCCCCGGTGGCGATCCCGCGAGGGCGTCGAGCCGGATCTCTCGCGCGACCGTCCACTCGTCCCCGCCCAACTGCCGCACGCTCATTCGGCGATATTGCACCGGCATCTCTCGGTCGTGCAACCGCATATCTGCCCGCGAGTGCCCCGGGGACCAGCGGCTATCAGCTCAACGCTTCCGCCGTACCCGTTCACGCCACAGCCGGTCGCACCTGGGGCAGTCGATGCATCGACCCACCGCGGCCAGCGGTTGGGTGTCCGGCGCGTGGCCGCCTGTCGCGGAAGCCGCGAGCCTGCACAGGGTCTCCGGCCGTCCTGCATGCTGTGCCCGTGCTGAGCGATATGCGCGCGCTCACGTTGAGTCGCCGCTCGCGCGATACCGGGCCGTCGGCCTGAGACAGGCGGGCGGGTTCATCGCAGTCGACCGGTGCGGTTGGTCATCCGGTCGTCGCGCGTCGCCTCGGTGTGGGTCTGATGTGGCTCCGCGTGTCGTTCGCGGGCGAGTTCGAGCATGGTCAGTCCGGTTTCGCGGATGAGGCTGTCCAGATCGTCGAGCATTTCGGCGATGGCATCGCGGGTCGTCTGCAATTCCTCGGAGCTCGGATCGCGCCGGTCGAAGACGACGCGGAGCTTATGTAGTCGGAGTCCGACATCGAAGAGGCGGCGCACCAGTCGATCGCTTGAATCGGCGAATGCGGTCGCACCTGCGGAAAGCTCATTGGTGGGGACGAAGGATCGTCGCGGCTTGCGCCGGGGCCCTCGAGCGACGCCCATGCGAATGCCGGGAAGTCGACGGGAGTCGCTCTGCGCGCTCGACCGCGAATTGTCTGGCATAACATTCCTCCTGAGTCAGCTGATTCGCATCGGTGGCCACGTTTCGAGACCCGGAGACCTGGGTAACCTAACTCGCGCGATACTGCGGCAGTGATCGGGTCCCCGGGGAATTCGATACTTCTGTACCACTTTTCGTTGTACTCACACGGTAATCACTTGGTACACAACAGGATCTGGATCTCATTGATTCCGCGTTCATCGCGTCCGAGCTGCGCACGTGGTGTGCTGATCGAATAAGGGGGCTGCTTCGCATGGCGTGCGGGTGGACAATGGGGGTATGACAGTAAACGGTGTGCGGGAGTCACGCGAACTGTCGGTCGATGCGTCGCTGCATCTGCTCGGCACGATCGGATTCGGTCGTGTTGCGTTCTCGCGCTACGCGTTACCCGCTATTCGGCCGGTCAGTCACGCGGTTGTCGATGACCAACTGGTGCTCTACGCCGACTCCGCAACAACCAGTTCGCTCGATCGTCAGGTGGTCGCTTACGAGGTGGACACGATCGATCACGAAACCTCCCTCGGCTGGTGTGTGATCGTGACCGGGATTGCCGATACCATCCGCGACCAACACGAAATCCTGCGCTATCAGCAGTTCTTGCCGGAGCGCACGGTCGGGGCGGGTGATCGGGTGACCAGGATCCTGCCCGATATCGTCACCGGCATCGAATACGTCGCCGAGGACGCCGAACGGTAACCTAACGGTCCGGGATCGGTACGGGGAGTAGGGGTTCGAGCTTCGCCAGGAAGCGGGCGAAGTGCGGGTCGGCGTCCGTGCGGTCGAAAGTATCGATCTCCCACCAGCACGACTCGCTGAATTCACCTGGGTCCAGGGTGTATTCGCGGGTGCGGTCGCCGCGGATGACATACCAGAGGCTGACATCCTCATGGCCACTGTCGATTCCAACGGTCGTGGTCACAGTGAGAAACAGCGGTTCGGTTCCGTTGACGGTGAACTCGGCGTCGATACCCAACTCCTCGGCCGCCTCGCGTCCGGCGGCGGCCAGCGGATGTTCGCCCGGCGCGATATGACCGCCGGTCGGCAGCCGCAGTCCGGCCAGCCGATGGCGGCCGAGCAGGACGCTGCGGGTATGTGGGTCGACCAGCACGACGTAGGAAACCAGATGCCGTGCGGGCGTGTCGGGTTTGACTCGACGAAATACATCGTCGGTGGCGGCGAGCCAGGCCAGCGTTTCCGCGATGTGCTGGCGTTCGAGCTCGTCGAGCGGATCGATGGCGTCGACGATATCGGCGACGGCGGCGGTCGCGAGGTTCATGGCAGGCGACAGTAGCGGCAGGCACCGACAGATCGCTCACTGCCCAGTATCTACCGCCGAGCTATGTCGACGGTTCGAACTCCAACAGCACCGGTCCGCCGCCCTGGCCCTTCGGAAGTGGGAAGAAGCTGTGGTGCGTATCCGGATCGACGGCGACCGTATGCGCGCCGTCGGCGAGGTGATCGGATGCGAGGGCGATGGTGTGTTCGGCGCGCTGGTCGAACAGGCTGACCCACCCGCTCTCGGCGGCAACATACAGCCGATGGGCTGAATCGTCGTAGACCAGCACATCGGGAGTCCGGCCGACGCTGTTCGCATCGATGACGGCGCGATGGGTGAGATCGACAGTGACCAGGCGCGCATTGTCCTCGCACCCGACGAACATCAGCCGGTCGGCCGCATCCAATGCCTGCCCGTGCGGTCCGGCGCAGCCGGGTACCGGGATGCGGTCGGTCACCGTCAGCGTCTGTGGATCGATGACGGCGAGATCGGTGCGGCCCTGCACCGCGACGACCATTCGGTCGGTATCGGAGTCATAGACGACATTGCCGACCTCGCCGCCCAATGGCACCGTGCCACGGACGGTTCCGGTCTCGGCGTCGATAACGGTTTCGGTCCCGGCACGCTGGTTGGTGGTCCATACCGCGTCGCGGCGTGGATCGTAGGCGAGTCCGTCCGGATAGTCACCGGTCGGTGAGGTGCGCAGGATCGTGCCGCTCTCGGAGTCGATGGTCGCGAGTTGGTTGCGTCCGGTCGCGGTCGCGAAGATTCGATGCCGCTGCGGAACCGCGAGCACGCCGTGCACGTCGGGCAGATCGGCAATTGTGCGCACCACGCGATGGGCGCGGATATCGATCTCGACGACCGCGCCCGCACCCATATGCGCCACCCACAGCAAGCCCGATCCGGCGTCGAGGCTCATATAGTCGAATCGCACGGCCGCACCGGGCAGGTCGAGTTGCCCGAGTCGATGTAGCGGCAATGGGCTCGGCTGAGGCGGCGCCGAGGTGCCGCACCCGGTCGCCACCATGACGATCGCGCAGGTCAGGGCCATCGGCCAGGTCGGTCGCATCGAGCCTCCCGTCGAAGACAACCGTGGGTTCAGACTAGTCCCGGAGCGGATAGGGGGCGTGGATCCGGGCGGCGCAAGGGTGCATCCGTCAGGCCGGGAAGGTGAAGCCGACCTTGCGGGTCGTGGGGTCCGCGGCGATCAGGCGCACCCGGACCTTCGAACCCTCGGGTGGTGCGCCCAGGCAGGGGCCGACGACGGGTGGGTCGGCGACGAAGACTTCGGCGGGGCGGCTGCCATTGGCTTCGCGCACCACCACGGCATCGAACACCGTGCCGCCGCGTTCGGCGAGCAGGGTGGCCTCGGTCAGGTCGATGCAGGCCCGTTCCACCTTGCCCGCGATGCTGTCGCTGCGCTTCATCGAGTCGGCGGTGGGGACCAGGCCGTTGCGAACCCATTGCGGCACTTCGGTTCCGGCGCAGCGGGCCAGGCAGATCTCGGTGGCGAACCGGTCCGCAAGGCGACGCAGCGGCGCGGTCACATGTGCATACGCCGCGCCGATCGCGCTGTGCTGCAGATTGTTGGGCGCATTGTTCCCGGATCGAGCGTCGTTCGTCGATCGTGGGCCGCCGGTCGCCCGGCTGCTTCCGGCCTCCTGCCCGCCGCCGGTCGGTCCACCGCCAACCGGTTGCCCACCGCCAACCGGTTGCCCACCGCCAGCCGGTTGCCCACCGCCAGCCGGTTGCCCACTGCCAACCTGTTGCCCACCGCCGGTCGCCGCCGCGCCGCCGGTTGTCTGCCCGCCACTGATCGGCGCACCACCCGCCGCTGCGATGCCACCGTCGAGCACGGTGTAGGCGGCGCCCCGCAACAGCGTGGTCGCTTCCGACATCAGCACCAGCGTCGCGGGCGCCTTCGGATCCAACCCGGCCAACATCCGCCCGACGGATTCGTCCACGGGCCATTCGACCCCGAGCGCCGCGGCGGTCCTGCGCATCGAATCGATCGCCGATTCCGTGGGCGCCGGCATGGTCCGCAAGAGTGCGATGCGCGCACCGGCACCGGGTGCGCCATCGGATCCACTGCCGTTCAACATGATTCGCGCCGCACACATGCCGGTGAGCAGTGAAACCTGCTCGTTCCAGTCGTCGGCCGGGGTGCGCGGTTCGACAACGAGGCGCCAGTGCCCATCGGAGCTGTCGTCGCGGATAATGCTCTGGGCGGGCAGTCGCAGCCCGATCGCGCCGCGCGCCAGCCCGGCCTCGATGCGCCGCGTGCCGAATTCCGGCAGGGCCGCGATCGAGGGATGCAGGCGGTTCGCGTCGGCGTCGGTCTGGACGCTCGCGTAGTCGAGCCGGGCCCGGGAGCGCACGGTCGCCCGGACCACCGAGAACCGTTGCGGTTCGGCGTTCTCATCACATTCGATGGTCCACAGGGCGGCGGGCCTGGTCTGTTCGGGGAGCAGGCTCGCGGAGTTCTCCGACAGGATCGTCGGATGCAGCGGCACGGTGCCGTCGGGGAGATAGAAGGTCTGGCCGCGCATACCCGCTTCTCTGGCCAGTGGGCCAGCCGGGTCGATGACGGCGCCGACATCGGCGATCGCGTAATACACGGTGAAGCCGGATGCGGTGTGTTCGATATGTACCGCCTGGTCCAGATCCATGGCGCCGGGCGGGTCGATCGTGACGAACGGAATATCGGTGCGATCACTGCGATGGCCCGCGAACGCATCGAACGCGTCGCGGGCCGCCGCGGTGGGGCCCGGCGGGGTCCGCCCGGGCCAACCCGATTGCGTACTCTATGGCCCCCACAACTACCGTCACGAGACAGTCTTCTGGGGGTGGTAGA
>NZ_JBEXLC010000241.1:0-8182 GCF_040609795.1 Nocardia sp. NPDC004604 | reverse complement strand
GACGGCTCGGACGCGAGGCCCACCCGTCGCCCGACCACCACCCTTCATCGAATCGCTACGCGATGCTGAATCTTCGGGGCCGCGAACAGGCAGCGCCGGAGGCGCTGCCGATCAAACACAGCTATCGTGACGTTCATGCTTGCCGAACAGGCCGCGAAGGCGATTGCCGAACGTACGGGAGTGGAGCGGCACCGGGTTGCTGTGGTGCTGGGATCGGGCTGGCAGGACGCGGCCGCGGAGATCGGTGCGCCGCGTGCGTCGATACCGATGCCGGAGCTGCCCGGATTCGGGACACCCAGCGCCCAGGGACATGTCGGGATGGTGCATTCGGTCGCCGTCGACAACACTCCGGTGCTGCTGCTGATGGGACGTCAGCATCTTTACGAGGGGTATCAGCCGAGCGAGGTCGTACATCCGGTGAGTGCCGCGATCGCGGCGGGCGCGGAAACCGTGGTGCTCACCAATGCCGCGGGCGGGATCCGCGACGGGCTGCGCGTTGGTGATCCGGTTCTCATCAGCGACCACCTCAATCTCACCGGCCGCACACCGTTGACCGGCGCGACCTTTATCGATCTCGTCGACGCGTGGGATCCCGAATTGCGCACGCTGGCAAGGGAAATCGACCCGAGTCTGACCGAGGGTGTGTACGCGGGTCTGACCGGACCGCAGTACGAGACGCCCGCCGAGATCCGGATGCTGCGCACCATGGGCGCGGATCTGGTCGGCATGTCGACGGTGCTGGAGGTGATCGCGGCGCGCGCGCTCGGTGCCCGAGTGCTCGGCATCTCACTGGTCACCAACCTCGCCGCGGGCGTCACGGGTGCGCATCTGTCCCATGCCGAGGTGCTCGCCGAAGGACATGCGGCCGCACCGCGACTCGGCAAACTGCTGCGCGGCGTACTGGAACGGCTCTAGATGCTGCGCTTCGGCACCGCCGGACTCCGCGGGCCGCTGCAGGACGGCCCCGACGGCATGAACCTGGACACGGTCAGCCGGGCGACGGCGGGGCTGGTGGACTGGTTGCGCGGGCGCTGCCTGGGCGGCGGCGCGGTGGTCGTCGGACGCGACGCCCGGCACGGCTCCGCCGAATTCGCCACCGCCACCGCGGAAATCTTTGCGGCCGCCGGCTTTCCGGTGACGCTGCTGCCCCGTCCGCTGCCGACGCCGATCGTCGCCTATGCGGTGCGTGAGCTGGGAGCCGTTGCCGGAGTGCAGATCACCGCATCGCACAATCCCGCGACGGATAACGGCTACAAGGTGTATCTGGACGGCGGTTCGCAGCTGCTCGCACCGGCCGATACCGAGATCGAGCGCTGCATCGAGGCGGTCGCCGAACCGATCACCCGCACGCCGGTCGCCCCGGCCGACGATGATCTGGTGCGCCGCTACCTCGATCGGGTGGCCCGGCTGCCCGAGCTGATCGGCGGGCCCGGCGAACGCGCCGATATCCGCATCGTTTTGACCCCGCTGCACGGTGTCGGCGGCGATACGGCGGTGGCAGCCCTTGCCGCGGCGGGCTTCCGGCATGTGCACGTCGTCGGTGAGCAGTTCGCGCCCGATGCCGACTTCCCCACCGTCGCCTTCCCGAATCCCGAAGAGCCCGGTGCCACCGACCTGCTGCTCGCCACGGCCACCCGGATCGGCGCGGATATCGCCATCGCTCTGGACCCGGACGCCGATCGCTGCGCCATCGCCATTCCCGACGATCACGGCGGCTGGCGCATGCTGCGCGGTGACGAAACCGGCGTGCTGCTCGGTGCTTGCGTATTGCGCACCGCACCTCCGGATTCGCTGGTCGCGACCACCGTCGTATCGTCCCGGCTGCTCGCCAAGCTCGCCGCCGCCCGTGGCGCTCGCTATGCCGAAACACTCACCGGCTTCAAATGGCTGGCCCGAGCGGGCGACGGCCTGGTCTACGCCTACGAGGAGGCCATCGGGCACTGCGTGGACCCGGCCGCGGTACGCGATAAGGACGGCATCTCCGCGGCGGTACTCGCCGCAGACCTCGCCGCCCGCCTGAAGGCCGCCGGTCGCACCCTCGCCGACGAACTCGACGACTACGCGGTCGAATTCGGCCTGCACACCACCGACCTGGTCGCACTTCGCCTCCCGGACCCGGCCGCCGCAGCGGAGCTGGTGAGTCGGCTGCGCGCGGCGCCCCCCGACGAAATCGCCTCCGAGCCGGTCAAATTCACCGATCTGCTCCAGGTTCGTGGTCGAATGCGCACCGACGCACTGATTTTCGAGGGAGCCCGCTTCCGGGTAGTGGTCCGCCCATCCGGCACCGAGCCGAAACTCAAGTGCTACTTGGAGGTGGTCGAGCCGGTCGCCGACCGCGCGGCCCTCGCTGCGGCGAGAACCGCGGCCGGACAGCGCATCGCCGAACTGCGCGCCTTCTGCCAAGGGCTCTGAGCCGAGGACATCACTCGGCGGGCTCGGTCGCCGAGTGAACCACCGGCACTTCAGGCCGACTCCCCATGGCACTCGGCCCGTCCGAAGCCACCGACATGTTCGACGCGAAAGTGGCTCAGCGGGGACCGAATTGGCGGTCGCCCGCGTCGCCGAGGCCGGGGACGATATAGGCGTCGGAGTTGAGGCCGGTGTCGACGACGGCGGTGACCAGGCGCACGGGCAGGCCCGAATCGGCAAGGGCGGCGATGCCTTCAGGGGCAGCGACGACGCAGATCGCGGTGATGTCGGTGGCGCCGCGAGCGGCGAGCAGCTGCAGGGTGTGGCGCATCGAACCGCCGGTGGCCAGCATCGGGTCGAGTACGAAAACCGGCAGGTCGGTCAGGTCGTCGGGCAGTGACTCCATATACGGCACCGGCTGATGGGTGGATTCGTCGCGGGCGATGCCGACGAAACCGACTCTGGCGTCAGGGATCAGCTCGGCAGCCGCGTCGACCATGCCGAGTCCGGCGCGCAGCACCGGCACCAGCAGCGGCGGCTGCGCCAAGCGCGTCCCCTCGGCGCTGGCCACCGGTGTGGCGATCGGGAAGTGGGTCACCGGCGCTTCGCGCAGCGCCTCGTAGATCAGGATTCCGGTGAGATCGCGCAGTGCCGCACGGAAGGCCGGATCGGCCGTGCGAGCATCGCGCATCGTGGTCAGCAGGGCGGCGGCGAGTGGATGGTCCACGGTGTGCGTGCGCATGAGGGAACGATAAGGTCGAAGTCGACTTCGGCGGCGAACCTCCACCCGAATTTTTTTTCGAACGGCTGGAACCGATCGGTAAGGCAGCGCGTCGAACTAGGTGGATGACGTACTCTGCCTGGGAACAACAGATGGGGGAAGCACTATGCGAAAGATGTCGGCCGACACCGAGGGCATAACCGCCTACGGCGCGTCCGCCGGGGCCATGTCCGGTGATCTCGCCGCCGCCGGGGTGAGCGCCGCGGCCGCAGATCCCACGCTCCTCGGTCCCATCATGGGCTTGATCGGCGGTGATTTCATGGCCGCCTATGCCGCAGCGCACGCCGGGCACGTCGCGTCCATCGGTCAGTTGTCGGCGGTGCTCGCGAGCATGGGTGGCGCGGCCACCAGTTCGGCCGTCGTACTCGAGGAAACCGACCTGAACAATGCCGGCGGGCTGAACGCCACCGGACTGGACGGATGACGCGGTGATCGATGTCAGCGCCCTGGTCCAGCCACTGCTCGACCTGCTCTCCAGCTTCGGCACCGGCGTCCTCCCCACCGGCGGGCCCGCCGACGCACTGACCTCCACCTCCACCGCCGTCGACCAGGTGCACGCGCTCGGCCGCAACAGCATCAACCAGGTGAACGACGCATGGGATGGCGAGGCCGCCGATGCCGTGACCGCGAAAGCGCTGCGGGTGCAGACCTCCGCCGCCACCATTTCCGACCGCGGCAACGATATGGCTACCGTCGTGAATCAGGCTGCCGCCCAGGTCGAATCGGGTCAGCAGGATCTGAACGGGATCGTCCAGTCGTTCGTGAACCAGGCCACCGCTCTGGGCTCGGCGCTGGCCACGCCGGAGGGGCTGACGGTGCTCGTCAGCTCCGCGATCGACCACATCGGTCAGGGGCTGAATGTGGTCGGCCGCGTGCGCAATGAACTGGATACCCAGACCGCGTCGATGAACGAGCTGACACCCGCGCCGTCGACGCCGTCGCTGTCCAATGTCGCCAGCACGGTCAGCGCCGCCACCCAGGGTGCGTCGCAATTGTCGTCGACGGTGGGCACTGTCGCGAGCGGTGCGGGCAGCGTGCTGAGCAGCCTGATGAGCGCTGCCAGCAAGACGAGCACAACGACCGCGAGCACAGCGTCGACCACCAAACCGAATACCAGCACGACGACCGGGAACGGACAGTCGTCGACCGCCGGCAACGGTGTGAAGATCACGCTGCCCGACGGCAGTGTCGTGGAGGCCCCGAACGAGAAGGCGGCGACGGCGGTCAAGGCGGCCATCGGCGCCGTCGGCACGCCGTATGTGTGGGGTGGCAATTCACCCGGCTCCGGACTCGACTGCAGCGGCCTCACCAAATACGCCTACGGCGAAGCGGGCGTCGACCTGCCCCGGCTGGCCCAGGAGCAGGGCAACGGCCATATGCAGGTGTCACCCGGTGATCTGATGCCAGGAGATCTGGCTGTCTGGGATGGCCACGTCGCCATGGTGATCGGCAACGGGCAGTTCGTCGAGGCCGGTAATCCGGTCCAGATCAGCTCGGTTCGAACGGACAACATCGGTATGAACTTCTACGGCTTCTACCGGCCGACCTCATAAGTGAGCGGAGCGAACGAATAATGTCCCAGCCCCAGACCCCGCCGATACCCAATGTGACGGTGGCGTCGAGCAGCAACCGATCGGGCACCATCTCGGTCCGTGCCACCGATCAGGGCATGCCGATCGAGATCAAGTTCGAGCGCAGCGAATACCGTTACGGCGCACAGACTCTCGCCGATGAGATCCTGCGGCTCACCAAGCGCTCCACTGTCGCCGCGCGGGCCCGCCGACGCGAACTGCTCGCCGAGGCGGGCATGCCCGCCGACATCCTGGACAAGCTCGGACTGCCCACCCGCCAGGCCGCGGTGGACGAGCTGGACCGGATCGATGACGCGGACACGGGACCGACGAGCTGGATGAGGCCGGTATGAGCGAGCCAACGATGAGCACAACGGCAGACGAGCTGGAGTCGAGCGAGGCGCGGGCATGAGTGCGGAGATGGACGCGTTGGTCGCCAACGCGACGGCGAAACTGGAGGCGCTCGAGGCCGCGCTGTACGGCCTGAAGCAGGTGCACGGCCGGTTCCGCACCGAGGACGGCACGGTCAGCGTCGAGGTGAACAGCGACGGCGCACTGGTCGCGCTGAGCCTGTCGGAGTCGGTCACCGCACTGCCGCCCGCCGAGGTCGGCCAGCTGATCGTATGGGCGTGTCGCCAGGCCGCCGAGGACGCGGGCGCACAGCGTTCGAAGGTCGTTGCGACACTGAACGAGTCGTTCGCGGTGGCGCCGGAGGGGGCTCCAGGAAGCGTTGGGGGCGGGCCGGATAGTCACTGACTCGGAAGGTCGATAGGCTTCCGCACATGGCTTCTGGAGACATCGTCCCGATCGAGCTCGGCCTGACCGACGGCGATCTCGTCACCCTGTGGGCACCGCGCTGGCGCGACGGTGACGACGAGTGGGAGGCGTTCCTCGGACACGAGGACTCCCTCTACGGTTTCGAGACCGTTGCGGAGCTGGCCGCGTTCATTCGGACCAACTCCGATAACGATCTCGTCGACCATCCCGCCTGGAAGGTCGTAGCCGGGCTCTCGGCGGTGGAACTGGAGCCGGAGGAGAACTTCACCTTCGACCTGGTCGGTGTACCGGAGCTGGTCGCGAGCGATCCCGATGTGGACACCATCGCCGAACTCGACGACACGCTCAGCATGGTGCGCAATATCGGCGAGGTGTGCGAGCTGGACACGGTCACCAAGTTCTTCGGGTCGCATCCGGTGGTCGGCGCACTGGCCAGTGGCGTCAGCGCGTTCGTCGGGCGCGACGGCGAGGAGCTGTGGGATCAGATCGGCGCAGCCATCGCCAAGGGCTGGGACGACGTCCTCGACGCCATCGACTCCGTGGTGCAGACCCCCGAGGTCGACGCCGAGGCGGTCGCGGTCGCGGAGGCCGAATTGCTCGCCGCGGAGGAGAACGTCGTGGACGCCGACGACGCGGCCGATAGCGAGGAGGACGAGGAGTTCGAATCCGTCGACCTCGATGCGGAGGACGAGGACGAGGAAGACGAAGAGGAAGACGATTCGTTCTGGCACGAGGTCGGCATCGACCCGGTCAAGATCGTCACCTCCGACGGCACCTACTTCACGCTGCGCTGCTACCTCGACGACGAGCCGATCTTCCTCGGCAAGGACGGTGCCATCACGGTCTTCGGCTCCGAACGCGCACTGGCCCGCTATCTGGCCGATGACCATGAGCACGAGCTGGCGCGTGTGAGCACCTACACCGACGTGCAGACCGCCGCGGTCGACGGATCGCTCGCGGTCGAGGTCACCGACGAGAACGTCTACGTGCTGCCCGGACTGGCCGATGACCTGGCCGAAGGCCCCGAGGCGGTCGATATCGAACAGCTCGATCTTGCGGTCGAATTGTTCACCGACGCCGCCGATTACGCCGACGACGACACGGTGGAGCAGGCACTCGCCCAGTCGACCCCGCTCGGCTGGTACGTCTCCTACCTGCTCAACCCGGACCCGACCCGGATGGCCCCGAACCCGCCCTTCGCCGCCGAAGCCCAGAGCTGGCGCGAACTGGAGCGGAACTTCGAGTCCCGACTCACACCGCAGAAGTAGGTCCGCCCAGGCCGAGCGCATGCCGCCGACCCGCGATTGCGGATCGGCGGCATTTTGCAACAGCTGAACCCACTCCGTCCCGGGCATTGCATGCGTGGCCGGATGAATCGCGTAGTGCTGGTCGCGGGTAGGGCTCCCGCAACGTGACGGAAGGATTTGACCACCACCCGGTCACGATCAGCACACTTGCGACTGGACCGAACCCGGGTCTCATACGCACGTCGATCCGGTGGTCCTTGCAGTCGACCGTGGCTGGTGGTCGAGCGGCGTCGGCGACTAGGCCAAGCGGATCCAGATCTGTTCTGCTCGGCCCAGAAGGCGGTTGTCGGAGCCGTAGACGGCGGTGGACGCGAACGACTTGCGGCCTTGCTCGCCGTGGCTCTGCCCGACCACCACGCAGGGTTCACCGATCTCGGGGAGGTCGTGTACGGCGGCGGTCATGGAGCCAAGGAGGGCGGGACGGTCGAACATTTCGGGGAGGGACCAGCCACCGGGACAGTCCATCGCGGCCCACAGCACCGCGGGGCCCATCGGCAGTGAGTCGTCGGGGGTCCATGGCGCGGCGACGCGGTCTTCGCCGACCACGCCCGCTTCGATACGCAGGCCGTCGGCACGGCCACTGCCGCAGACGAAGCAGGACGCGAACATGTCGTTGCTCTGATAGGAACCCGACGCCGCGGCGGCATCGGCATACCCGACGCATTGCGGTGCGTCGCGCTCGAATTCGCCCGAACGCATCTCGGCGACCACCGTCTCGCCATCGAGCAACTTGCCGTCGCGAATCCACAACGGCGTCTCCAGCGGCGGCGGACTACGCAGAATCACGGTCACCGCACCGTCATCAGCCGTGTTTCCCGCCCGCTCGACCAGCAGACCGCCCACGTACCCGCCGTTCCCAGAGTCGGGCGGACCATTGAATCGACTCGGAATCAGCACCATCGTCACACTTGGCCACGGTAACGGCCTCGCCATCGGGCGCGTTCAGCGCACCGGAAATGGCAGATCGCGACGTGCGCACCGGCGCGGTTCGGCTCGATACTCAGCCGACTACCGACTCACGGGCGCCGGCAGGTCACACCGCGCATCCCCCCAGTTCACGCCACCAGCAGGCAACGCTGGAAACCGACAAACAGCTCTCGTCACCCGCGAGGAACACCCGCCACGCGCGGGCAACACCCGACACGAGCTGGCCAGCGGATAACACTCCGCCCAGCAGGCAGCGCGCAAGACCGGTGGGCAACGCTGGAAACCGACAAACAGCTCTCGTCACCCGCGAGCAATGCCACGCTGAGCGCCTGCTCGCACAGTTCCCGGGCGGTCACCGGATTCCCGCGCTGCAGCGTGGCGAATCCCAACTCGTGCAACGCCATCGATTC
>NZ_JBEXLC010000240.1:0-8214 GCF_040609795.1 Nocardia sp. NPDC004604 | reverse complement strand
CCATAGAGCCCCAGCAGGTGGAAGGAAACCCAAACCAGCTGCACCCGCTGGTCTGTGAGGCGTTCAACGCCGACTTCGACGGTGACCAGATGGCCGTGCACCTGCCGTTGTCGGCAGAGGCGCAGGCCGAGGCCCGCATCCTGATGCTGTCCTCGAACAACATCCTGTCGCCTGCCTCGGGTCGACCGCTGGCCATGCCGCGTCTGGACATGGTGACCGGCCTGTACTACCTGACCCGCCTGGAAGAGGGCGCGCGGGGCGAGTACCAGGCGGCCACCAAGGACGCACCGGAGCAGGGCGTGTACTCCTCGCCCGCCGAGGCGCAGATGGCGGTGGACCGTGGTGAGCTCACCGTGCGTTCGCTGATCAAGGTGCGGCTCACCGACCAGCGCCCGCCGAAGGCAATCGAGGCGGAACTGTTCCCGGAGGGCTGGAGCCGCGGCGACGCGTGGATTGCCGAGACCACCCTTGGTCGCGTGCTGTTCAACGAGCTGCTCCCGGCGGACTACGCGTTCATCAACGAGCAGATGCCGAAGAAGCGTCAGGCGACGATCATCAACGATCTGGCCGAGCGCTACCCGATGATCGTGGTCGCGCAGACCGTCGACAAGCTGAAGGACGCTGGCTTCTACTGGGCCACCCGTTCCGGTGTGACGGTCTCGATGTCGGACGTGCTCGTTCCGCCGGAGAAGACCGAGATCATGGAGCGCTACGAGGCGCAGTCCGATCAGATCGAGAAGAAGTACCAGCGTGGTGCTCTCGATCATCAGGAGCGCAACAACGCCCTGGTCAAGATCTGGCAGGAAGCGACCGAAGAGGTCGGTAAGGCGCTGCGTTCGCACTACCCGGCCGACAACCCGATCATCACGATCGTCGACTCGGGCGCGACCGGTAACTTCACCCAGACTCGTACCCTCGCCGGTATGAAGGGTCTGGTTACCAACCCGAAGGGTGAGTTCATCCCGCGGCCGATCAAGTCCTCCTTCCGCGAGGGCCTGACGGTTCTGGAGTACTTCATCAACACCCACGGTGCCCGTAAGGGTCTGGCCGACACCGCGCTTCGCACCGCCGACTCGGGTTACCTGACCCGTCGTCTGGTGGACGTCTCGCAGGACGTCATCGTGCGCGAGCACGACTGTGGCACCGAGCGCGGCATCATGGTGCCGATCGCGGAGAAGCAGCTCGACGGCTCGCTGATCCGGGACGCGCACGTGGAGACCTCCGCCTACGCGCGGACGCTCGCGGCCGACGCGATCGACGCGAAGGGCAATGTCATCGTGGAGAAGGGCGCCGACCTCGGCGACCCGGCCATCGAGGCACTGCTCGACGCCGGCATCACCGATGTGAAGGTCCGCTCCGTGCTGACCTGCACCACCGGCACCGGCGTCTGCGCCACCTGCTACGGCCGCTCGATGGCGACCGGCAAGCTGGTGGATATCGGCGAGGCCGTCGGTATCGTCGCCGCGCAGTCCATCGGTGAGCCCGGTACCCAGCTGACCATGCGTACCTTCCACCAGGGTGGTGTCGCGGGTGATGACATCACCGGCGGTCTGCCTCGTGTGCAGGAGCTCTTCGAGGCTCGTGTGCCCAAGGGCAAGGCGCCCATCGCCGAGGTCTCGGGTCGGGTGCGGCTCGAGGACGACGATCGCTTCTACAAGATCACCATCATCCCGGATGACGGTGGCGAAGAGGTTGTCTACGACAAGCTCTCGAAGCGTCAGCGCCTGCGTGTGTTCAAGCACGACGACGGCACCGAGCGTCTGCTCTCCGATGGTGATCACGTCGAGGTCGGCCAGCAGCTGCTGGAAGGCGCGGCGGATCCGCACGAGGTGCTGCGCGTGATGGGCCCCCGTCAGGTGCAGATCCACCTGGTCCACGAGGTCCAGGAGGTCTACCGCTCGCAGGGTGTGTCGATCCACGACAAGCACATCGAGGTCATCGTGCGCCAGATGCTGCGTCGCGTGACGATCATCGACTCGGGTGCCACGGAGTTCCTGCCCGGCTCGCTCACCGAGCGGTCCGAGTTCGAGGCCTCCAACCGTCGCGTCGTCGCCGAGGGCAATGAGCCCGCGGCGGGTCGCCCGGTGCTGATGGGTATCACGAAGGCGTCGCTGGCGACCGATTCGTGGCTCTCGGCGGCATCCTTCCAGGAGACCACCCGAGTTCTGACCGACGCGGCCATCAACTGCCGCTCGGACAAGCTCATCGGCCTCAAGGAAAACGTGATCATCGGCAAGCTGATCCCGGCCGGTACCGGCATCAACCGCTACCGCAACATCCAGGTTCAGCCGACCGAAGAGGCTCGTGCCGCGGCGTACGCGGTGCCGTCCTACGACGACACCTACTACAGCCCGGACAGCTTCGGCGCCACCACCGGTGCCGCGGTTCCGCTCGACGATTACGGTTTCAGCGACTACCGGTAATCCGGCAGTGCCGTAACAGCATTCGGCCCCCGTTCCATTCGGAGCGGGGGCCGATGTGCGTTTCCGTATCAAAGGCCCGCGTGCGGGTCTGGCCACCGGTGCGGCCGCGCGGACTGCGCCGAGCCGTCGCGGGTGCGTTCGCTGATCGGGGCGTGATCGAATTCGGCGACGGCATCTTGCGAACCTTCGTTTCTGACCTGTCGGGCGATTGGGCAGATACTCGGCGACTGCTGTGCCGAGACCTGGTCGCAGCCAGCTCCTTCACCGAGTGATGAGCAACGCGGACCGTGCCCGATCGGTGATCTGCGTCACATGATGTCAGGATGTTCGGCGCTGCGGTGTCTTGTATTCGAGCCTCTCGGACCGAAGGAGACACCATGAGTACGAACGTCGATGTGGTCGTTGTCGGCGGCGGATACGCCGGTGTGATGGCGGCCAATCGTTTGACGCAGCGCGACGACGTGACGGTGACCGTGATCAATCCGCGTCCGGTCTTCGTGCCGCGGCTGCGTCTGCACCAGCTCGTGGGCGGGACGCACGATGCGGTCGTCGACTACCGGGAAGTGCTGGCCGACGGGGTCCGGCTGGTCGTCGACAGCGTGACGCGGATCGATGTGGCCGGGCGCAGTGTGACCCTGGCCGAGGACGGCAGTATCGGCTACGACTACCTGATCTATGCGGTTGGCAGCGGCAGCTCCGGCCCGCGGGTGCCGGGCGCGGCCGAGTTCGCGTACCCGATCGCGACATTGGAGGCGGCGCAGCGGGTGCGGTCGGTGCTGTACGACACGCCCATGACGGCCCCGGTGACGGTCGTCGGGGGCGGCCCGACGGGCATTGAGACAGCTGCCGAACTGGCGGAGCAGGGGCGCACGGTCACGTTGGTCTGTGGCGGTGTCCTCGGTCCGTACCTGCACCCGAGGGCTCGGCGCACGGCCCGTAAATACCTCGCCGGACTGGGCGTCACCGTGCTGGAAGGGCCCGACGCCTTGGTCGCCGAGGTGACCGAGGGGGCCGTGGAACTCGGTGACGGTCGCATGCTGGCGAGTCGGGTCACCATCTGGACCGCGGGCTTCGGTGTGCCCGATCTGGCCGACCGCAGCGGGTTGCGCACCGATACCGCCGGGCGTCTGCTCACCGACGAAACACTGACCAGCGTCGATGACGACCGCATCCTGGCGGCGGGGGATTCGTCTGCACCGTCGGGCCTGCCGTTCCGGATGAGCGCCTATGCCGCGGGATGCCTGGGCGCACAGGCCGCCGACACGGTGCTGAGCCGGATCGCGGGAGAGCAGCCGTCGACGATCGACCTGTCGTTCCCCGCGATGTGCATCAGCTTCGGCCGGGGCACCGGGATCTTCCAACTCGGTCGCAAGGACGACACCGCGATGCGGCTGTATTTCAGCGGGGTCGCAGGCAAGAAGCTCAAGGAGTTCGCCTGCGCTGCCAGCGTGAAACATCTGGTGACCGAGGCGCAAAAGCCCGGTTCGCACACCTGGCCCAAGGACGGCAAGCACCGGCCGCAGCTGCTGCAGGCACAGCGCGGCGGCGCGGCGACAGCACCGGTCGCGTAGCGCACCGAAACCGCCGTCACCGCGCCCAGTTGCACGTGACTTCGACGGCGCGATGTGCGGCAGCGCCCTGATCGAAGGCGTTGCCGCACGCGCGTCATCGGCGGCCCGGTGGGCTCCAACGACTACTGACGGCCGACAGGAGAGGATTCATGGACACGACAGGTGAACCCGGTGGGCAGCCGCGGTCCGACAGCGCGGCCGTGGGTCGCGACGGCGGCGATCACATCATCGTCGCGGCGACGGAGACCTTCCTCGCCCACCGCAACCTGCTGTTCACCGTGGCCTATGAGCTGCTCGGATCGGCGGCCGACGCCGATGACGTCTTGCAGGAAACCTGGTTGCGCTGGGTCGGAGTCGACGCGGTACAGGTCGACGAGCCCCGCGCGTACCTGGTCCGGATCACCACCCGCCAAGCGCTCAACCGGCTGCGCGCGATGAAGCGCCGCAGAGAGGCCTATGTGGGCTCCTGGCTGCCAGAGCCGCTGCTCACCACCCCGGATGTGGCCTGCGACGTCGAACTCGCCGAGAGCGTGTCGATGGCACTGATGCTCGTCCTGGAGACACTGACCCCGACCGAACGGGCGGTATTCGTGCTGCGTGAAGCGTTCGGGATCGGCTACGACGAGATCGCGGCCGCGGTCGGCAAGACCCCTGCCGCCGTGCACCAGATCGCCCATCGCGCCCGCCGCCACGTCGAAGCCCGCCGCCCACGCCGCTCGGTCACCGCGGGCCAGGCCGAGGCGGCTGTCGAGGCTTTCCGACGCGCGCTCGAGACCCGGGACCTACAGAGCCTGCTCGACGTGCTCGCACCCGACGTCGTGGCGATCAGCGATGGAGGTGGCATCAAGCAGGCCACACCGCGGCCGATCATCGGCGCCGACAAGGTGGCCCGGTTCATCGTCGGCGGCCTCACCAAGAAAGACGTCACGCTCACCGTCGCGGTGACCATGGTCAACGGCAGCCCCGCACTGGCGCTGCACATGGACGGGGAACTCGACGGCGTCATCGCGATACGCGTCGAGGATACCCACGTCACCGGCATCTACTACGTCCGCAACCCGCAGAAACTGACCCACATCGAATCCGAAACCCCACTCACACTGCGATGAACACCGGTCACGGCCCAATGTTCGAGGAGTAGATATGACCACGCAGGCACCGCTCGCCAGCGATGCGCTTCCGTCACGATGGCCGATTGTGGCCGGAGCAGTCGTCCTGCTCACCGCGATCATTACCGTGCTGCTCATTGCCTTTGCCTGGCCATCGGTACGGTCGTCGGTACACGATGTGCCGATCGCCGTCGCCGGGCCGACCACCGCGGTCGCACAGATCCGCGCCGCACTCGATCAGCATCTGCCGGGCGGCTTCGAGATCACCGAAGTTGCCGACACCGCCGCCGCGGAACAACTCATCCGCAACCGGCAGGTGTACGGGGCGATCGACCTCAGCTCCGGTACCCCGCACGTCATCGTCGCCTCCGCCGCCAGCACCGCGGTCGCCCAGACCCTGCAGTCCATGGCGACCGGCCTCGGCCAGACGGGCAGCACCGGCTCGCCGGTCGCTGTCCGCGACCTCGCCGCCCTGCCCGGCGACGACCCACGTGGCGCTGGCCTGTCCGCAGGTGCCCTGCCACTGGTGATGGGCGGTCTGCTGGCCGCAGTGCTGCTGACCAGGCTCGTTCACGGCGCCGCCCGTCGGGCTACCGCGGCGATAGCCTTCGCGGCAACCGGCGGCCTGACCGTGGCAGCGATCCTGCAGTTCTGGCTCGGCTCACTGAGTGGGTCCTATCCGGCGAACAGCGGTGCCGTCGCCCTGACCATCGCGGCCACCTCCCTAACGGTCCTCGGGCTGGAATCCCTGCTCGGATATGCCGGAATCGGGATCGGTGCGCTGGTCATGATGCTCATCGGCAACCCCCTCTCGGGCACGGCGACCGCACCCGAGATGCTGCCCGGGTGGTCCGGCAAGCTCGGCCAGCTGCTGCCTCCAGGGGCCGGTGGCCGGTTGCTGCGATCGACCGCCTTCTTCGACGGCCGCGGCGCCGCCCACGCCGTCAGCGTGCTGGTCACCTGGGTCGCGCTGGGTGCAGTGCTCTGTTTGGTCGGCGGCCTGCGCGCTCGCCGGACCGTCGATGGCGCGGCGGGGCGTAGGCCACCGCAATCGGCGGCCGACGGCCGCTTTGTAGGGCATGAACCCCAGCCGCGGCAGCGTGCATAACGTGATCACCATCGCGGCCGATCCGCCGGACCACGACCACGACCACGTTCCAGGATCGACGAATGTCAGGTCGGATGGAGTCGGCGGCTGGGCGCCGCATTGATCGGCAACGATGCCGCAGTCCGGAGCTGAAGCCAGGTCCCCGCGTTGGTTGTTCATTCGATGGTTGCGCGGTGGTGAGGTGGGTTTGTCACGATGAGGTGCATGCGACCATGGTTCGTGGCTGGTCTGGCTGGGGCGTTGGTGGCCGCCGCCGGTGCGGCGTCGGCGGACGGACCGGGGCGAAGTTTCGATCTGCAGGCGCATCGGGGTGGTGCCGCGCTGGTGGTGGAGAACACTCTGGCCGCGTTCGCGAATGCCTTGGAGCTCGGCGTCAGCACCTTGGAGTTGGATGTGCAGATCACGGCGGATGGGTTCGCCGTGGTCACCCACGATCGGGATCCGAGTCCGGACAAATGTGTCGACACCGCGCCCGCGTTTCCGGGTGATCCACGGTTTCCGTATGTGCCCGGTACGCAGTTCATTCGGGATCTGACATTGGCTCAGGTGCGGACAATCGATTGTGGCTCCAAGCGATCGGCCGCATTTCCGGATCAGCGAACAGTGCCGGGGGAGCGAATGCCGTTGCTATCGGAGGTATTCGATCTGGTGCGGGCGTATCGAGCCGATGACGTCATGCTGAATATCGAAACGAAGGTGGAGGCGGGTGCTCCGGAGCAGACCGCGCCGCGGGAGCAGTTCGTCCAGGTGGTCGCGGCGCAGGTGCATCGGGCGCATTTCGAAAACCGGGCGACCATACAGAGTTTCGACTGGGGTGCGCTGATGCGGATGCGGCAGGTGGCGCCGGAATTGCCGATCGTCGCGCTGACAAATGGGCAGCAGTTTCTGCAGGCCGGTCAGCCGGGTGCGTCGCCCTGGTTGGGTGGAATCGATATCGATGACTTCCCGGGCACGCTGCCGGAGAAATATGTGGCGGCAGCGGCGTCCTTCGGCGCGAATATCCTGTCGCCGGTGCACGGCAGCCCGCAGGACGGCACGGTCGAGGATCCGGGCTACGCGGCGTTCACCACCGCCGAACTGGTCTTCGCCGCACATCAGCGCGGCATGACCGTGGTGCCGTGGACGGTGGATGATCGCGCCACCATGACCGCGCTGATCGATCTCGGCGTGGACGGACTGATCACCAACCGTCCGGATCTGTTGCGCGCCATCCTCGCTGAACGCGGCTACCGGCTGCCCAGGTCGTATCACGGCTAGTCCATCCGGCGCAGGGCCGTGGTGCGCGACGCGGGTTGGGTTCGTACGCTGGTAACGGCCTCGGCCGGAACTGCCGGGCCCTGCCGCCGACCTCGAGACGGGATCACTGCCATGACTGATGGGCAACAGCCAGGCGGTTACGGCTACCCCATCAACCAGCCGGGATATGGTCCGCAGCCGGGGTACGGATATCCGCAGTACCCGCTGGCGGAGCCGCCCGCCCATCTGGGCTGGGCGATCGGGGCCACCATCCTCGGGACTCTCACCTGCATGGTGGGTTCCGTGCTCGGCATCGTATCGATTCTCTTCGGTGCACAGGTGCATTCGAAATGGCACAGCGGGGATTTCGCGGGTGCGTTCGATGCGTCCAAGAAGGCGAAAACCTGGGCGATCGCCGCCACTGTTGCCAATGTGGCCTGCGCGGTTCTCGCGATCGGCTATCTCGTCGTCACGCTGACGAGTACGTCTTCGTACTGACCGTTTCCCGCTGCCGCCGCTCGAGTGGGCGCGCGCCGATATCGCGGCGCGAGTCGATGTCGAATTGGCGGTGCCGGTGGACATTACCGACAACACCGGAATGTCGGTTGCCGCATCGGCTTTCATCGCGGTCGTCCGTCCCAGGAGGAAGTGACCGCGCATATCGGACAGGCGGTAGTCGGGTGGGGGGGCGGGCGCCCGCCCGGCCCCCGCACCGCGCCGGTCGGGAGAGCACACCGCTGAACACCAGACACACCAAAAATAAAATC
>NZ_JBEXLC010000239.1:0-8268 GCF_040609795.1 Nocardia sp. NPDC004604 | reverse complement strand
GTGGGTCGATCAGTGATCGACCCACCGGCGGCGGTACAGATAGCGAGTAGGAGTACGGCGACCGCGAGGACTGCCTTCGGCGTCCGGTTGGCCGGGCGAGCGACTCGGTCGGGTACGAGCCCGGTCCTAACCGAGGTGCTGCGCCCCCGCCGGGTGCGCGGCGTACTGCCCGGCCGCCGACCGAAATGCGTACTGCTGGGCCATAATCGGCGCGCGGTACGGCTGACCTGCGGTCTGCACTCCGGCGGGCACCGGCTGTGCCTGCGAAACCTGCTGGTTAGCAGCCGAACCCGAGGCCTGTGCACGTCCGTGCTGGATACCGGCAACGAACAGCGCACCGCTCAGCACCAGGAAGGCCAGCGTGTGCAGGATCGCCCGAATGATATTCCAACGCACCCAAGCGGATTCGAAATCGGCGCGCACCTTGGCCAGATCGGCGATCTGAGCCGGATCGCCCGCGGCCGCCAGTTGATCATTGAGCGGCACATTCGATCCGGAGGTGACCGCGAAGGCGATCACATTGAGCGCCAGGGCAATACCGAGCCAGATCAGCGTGGTGCGATGCTCCTTGCCCAGGTGCAGTGCGGCCGCCAGGACGGTGAACCCGACCGTGCCCATGAACCCGATCATGAACCACGGGTTGATGATGACCACGTTGATCTTCTGCATCACGTCGATCATCGCGCGGTCGTCGGTGCGATTCAGCGCGGGCATCACCGACGTCGCATAAGCGTAGAAGACGCCCGCGATCAGGCCGGTTGCGAGCGTGGCCGCCACCAGCGCGGCGAGTCGTAGCGCGAACATGAATTTCTCCTGCCTCATAGCCCGGACCTTGTCCCAATCACTCGGTCCGATGATGAGTCAAGTACACCGGTTGCCGTCGAGACCATCCATGGTTGAGAAGCTCGGCCACCTAAGCGAGCGTCCACACCCCGCAGGGAATGGGCTCACAAGTCTCGGTCAGAGATCAATCCGCTCTGCATGGCCAAACCGGCCAGTCGGACCCTTTTCTGATTCTGCGGCAGATTTTCCACACCGAACTTGGCGAACAGTGCCCGCAGATGAGTCTTGATCGCATCGACACTGAGGAACAATTCCTCGGCGATCTGCTGATTGGAAGCCGGAGTTGCGAAACCCGCACCGTTCTTATAGGGACGGCACAGTGCGATGAGCACCGACCGCTGGGTATCGGTCAGCGAGCGCAGCGTGGGAATGGCGCCGGTCGAGGTTCGGGTCGCGTCATCGGCCACGCCCCCGAATTCGTGGAACGAAACCAGCGAGGTGCCGACCCGGATCCGATCGCCCGCCATCAGACGGCGGCGGCCGACGAGTCGTTCACCGTTGACGAAGGTGCCGTTGCGAGACAGGCCGTCGTCGACGATTGTCCAGTGCGCGCCAAGGTATTCGATCGCCGCATGCAGACGCGAGACCTCGGCGTCCCAGCGCAGCGCCAGATCGGCCTGCGGGGAGCGCCCGATGGTGACGCGCTCCTGGTCGGGGGTGAGCATCAGCTCCTGCTGACGACCCGAGTCATCAGTGAATCGCAACAACGATCCGATGAAACCAGTCACTGCGCCGATACCTCATCTCTCCATACCGCCAGTGACGTCCTACGCACAGTTCCATGGTGCCGCGTCCTGGTACCGCGAGCAAGATCGAATCGACTCTCGGCCATCTTCATATCGAAGGCCTATCACAAACGGGCCGCCGCCCCGGCGTCGCACGATTCGCCCGGGCGGCGGCCCAATAAAATAAGAACTCAGCCCTTCGCGGCCTTGTTGTACGCATCGGTGATGTCAGCCGAGATACGCCCACGCGCGGACACCTTGTGTCCATTCCGGCGCGCCCACTCGCGAATTGCAGCGCTTTGTTCACGGTCGATCGAGACCCGGCTCTTCGCAGCACCGGGAGCAGCGACCGCGGCCTTGACCCGGCGCCGACCACTGACGCGCCGAGCACTCGAAACCCACTCTTCCAGCCCGTCGCGCAGCTTTGACGCATTTGCCGACGACAGGTCGATCTCGTACGACACACCGTCGATCGCAAACTCAATGGTCTCGTCCGCGATGGACTCACCATCGACATCGTCGATCAGGCTAACGGTGACCTTCTTTGCCATGAGATGAACGTCCTCTCGAAATCGTGCGACCCGCATACTAGGCCGATTACCCGAGGCAAGAATACCCCGAATTCCGAAAATTCCAAGACGAGGGCCGAGCTATGCAATCCGATCGTCAGCGAGTGACTGGACGCACAATTGGGAACAGTATCGTTTCCCGGATTCCCAATCCCGTCAGTGCCATCAACAAGCGATCGATTCCCATACCGGTACCCGTTGTCGGAGGCATGCCGTGCTCCATCGCGGCAAGGAAGTCCTCATCGAGCACCATAGCTTCGTCATCACCCTGTGCGGCCAACCGCGCCTGATCCACGAACCGCTCACGCTGGATCACCGGATCGACCAACTCCGAATAGCCAGTTGCCAACTCGAAGCCGCGCACATAGAGATCCCACTTCTCGGTAACTCCGGGCTTGCTGCGATGCTGCCTCGTCAGCGGAGATGTCTCCACCGGGAAGTCGCGTACGAAAGTCGGTGCGTAGAGCTTGTCACCATACTGGTGCTCCCACAGTTCTTCGACCAGTTTGCCGTGGCCATAGCCCTTGTCCTCGGGAATTTCCAGGCCGACCCGATCGGCAAGCGCTCGCAATTCCTCGATCGACGTTTCCGGTGTCACTGATACGCCAAGTGCGTCGGAGAGCGATGGGTACATCTCCACCGTTGCCCACTCGCCGCGGAGATCGTATTCGGTGCCATCTGCAAGTGTCACCACCTGGGTACCGAAGACCTCTTCGGCAACTTCCTGCACCAATTCCCGAACCATCCGCGCGGAGTCATCGTAGGTGCCGTATGCCTGATACGTTTCGAGCATTGCGAACTCCGGGGAATGTGTGGAGTCCGCGCCCTCGTTGCGGAAGTTCCTGTTGATCTCGAAGACCTGTTCCAGGCCGCCGACCACGCATCTCTTGAGGAACAGTTCCGGCGCAATTCGCAGGTAGAGATCCATATCGAGGGTGTTGGAATGGGTGATGAACGGCCGCGCCGCCGCACCGCCGTGCAGCGTCTGCAGCATCGGCGTCTCCACCTCGAGGAAGCCGCGCAGCTCGAGCGCATTGCGCATCGCGCGGACCACCGCGACCCTGGTCCTGGCCATTTCCCTGGCCTCGGGACGCACGATCAGATCGACATAGCGCTGCCGTACCCGCGACTCCTCGTTCATCTCCTTATGCGCCACCGGCAGCGGCCGCAGGGCCTTGGCCGACATCGACCAGGAATCGGCCATAACGCTCAATTCCCCGGTCCGCGAGGAGATCACCTCACCGTGCACGAAAACGAAGTCACCGAGGTCGACATCGGCCTTCCAGGCCGCGAGCGCATCGGCGCCGACGCCGTTGAGACTGATCATCGCCTGCAGTTTGGTGCCGTCCCCCTCCTGCAGCGTCGCGAAACATAGCTTGCCGGTATTGCGCATGAATATGACGCGGCCGACCACACCGACCTGCAAACCGGTCTGGGTATCCGGCTCTAGCGCCGGATAGGCGGCCCGAATTTCGCCGAGGGTATGTGTGCGCGGCACCACCACCGGATAGGCCTCACCGCCATCGGCGATCAGCCGCTCGCGCTTCTCGCGCCGAATCCGCATCTGCTCCGGAACGTCGTCCGCGGCGGGCGCGGGACGGTTGGTTTGCCCCGCAGGAACCGAACCCGCGGAGCGACCGGATGAAGACGTGTTCGGGGTGCTCACGTTCAACAACCCTAGCGGGCACCGGAAATCGATTTGCGGGCCGCCCGGGGATGACCGGCCGGGGCCGAATCGACAGCGCCAGGAACGGGCCACAACGGCCCGTTTTCCGGCGTTGTCCGGCACGCCGAATACCGGGCGCGAACCGGCGCCGGACCGAAAGCCATTGCGCGCTGCTATGTTTCGAGATGGAAGTGGTTTCCGCCCTAATTAGAGCGTTGCCAGCGCCTCGACCTCACGGGCGAAGTGCGGCGCACGGACGCCGACCGCGAGCAGACTGGCCGCCTTCAAAGCCTGATAGCCGCCGATCACATCGGTGGCCCGATGCAGCCCGAGTTCCTGTAGCGCCGCGGCGGCGAGACTGGAGGTATAGCCCTCCGAGCAGACGATGATCCATTCCACATCGTGATCGGTGGCCAGCGCCAACCGGGCCGAACTCGACGGGTCCAGGCGCCATTCCAGGACATTCCGTTCGATCACCAGCGCACCCGGCAGCGCGCCCTCACGGGCCCGCTGGGCCTGCGGCCGGATATCCACCAGAATCGCGCCCCGGTCGACCGCCTTCGGCGTTTCGAAGGCATAGACGCGGTTCAGGCGGGCCCGTGCGTTCTCGAGCATCTGATCGATGGTCAAACGGGTCATTACATATCACCTTCGGGCTGGTCGGTGAGGACGGTTCGGGTGCGGCGCAAGGTGCCGTGACCGGTCACCTCGTAATAGGACATGGCGGTGAGCGGCGGCGAATAGGCGTGCACGCTGAGGGTGGGATCGAGCGGCCCGACCGATTCAGCCGTGCCGTTTCTGGCGGCCTGCAAGGAGTCGCCGGCGGCGGCCGGTGCGCGCATTACGTCGTGCACCCAGCCGATCGGAAAAGAGGCCTGGTCGCCCGCGGTCAGCGTGCGGCGGCGCAGTTCCGTTCCGTTCCAGCGAAATTCCGAGAGCGCGCCGCTGAGCACGGTCAGTGCGCCGAGTGATCCGGCGTGGTCGTGCAATTCGGTGGACTTGCCCGGTGTCCAACTGATCAGCCAGACATCGACCTCGTCATCGGCGAGCAGCCGGGTGGCCCAGCGCTCCTCGACGGGCCAAATTCCATTGGCTGGCAACAGATGGTCGTAGCGTCCCGCGAGTACGTCTTCGGCGCCCTCGTCGGTCAGCCGGAGCAAATCGGCGGGACGCAGGCGGGTGGGTAATGCGGAAGAGACAGCACGATCGAGCGGCGGGGTGGCCGTCAGGGCGCTACGTGCGGAATTGATGGAAAGAACAGAAGAACGCATGAGCGAATCTCCAGGAGTATGTCAACGGTCGAGGGACTTGGTCAGCCTCGATCGGTCGAGGCAGGTCAGCCTCGACAACACTCCTGGGTGCGCACGCGGGAAAACACGGGAGCGAGTGTAGCAGCGCAAAAACCGGCGGCAAAGCGGCCGGTCATGCGCGCGCACCCCAGGTGGGCATATCAACCACCCTTACGGCGCTGATTGCGCTCGTAGACCAGGCGCAATCCGGTCAACGTGAGATGCGGCTCATGGTGGTCGATGGTCTCCGATTCCGGCACGATCAACGGTGCGGCGGTGCCGGTCGCGACCACCGCGACATCGTCACCGGCGAACGTGTCGAATTCATCGCGAATCCGATCGATCAGGCCGTCCACCAAACCCGCGAAGCCGAAAATCGCCCCGGATTGGATGGCCTCGACGGTGTTCTTGCCGACCACCGAACGCGGCCGGGCCAACTCGACCCGGCGCAATGCGGCGCGCTCGATCAGCGCCTCACTGGAGATCTCCACACCCGGTGCGAGCACCCCGCCGAGAAACTCGCCCTTCGCCGATACCAGATCAACGGTGGTGGCGGTGCCGAAATCCACGACAATCGCGGCCGTGCCGAAACGATGATGTGCGGCAAGGGTGTTCACGATGCGATCGGCGCCGATTTCCTTGGGATTGTCGACCAGCAGCGGAATACCGGTTCGCACGCCGGGTTCCACCACCACATGCGGTACATGATCCCAATAGCGAGTAAGCATCGATCGGATCTCGCGCAGTACCGGCGGCACCGTGGACAGCGCCGAAACTCCGATGATCTCTTCCACCTGCGCACCGACCAACCCGCGCACCTGCATGGCGAATTCATCGGCGGTCAGCAGCGGATTGGTATGCATCCGCCAGTGCCGTACCAGCTTCGCGTGACTACCACTGCCCGAGAACAATCCGAGCTCGATGCTCGTATTTCGGACATCAATGGTCAGTAGCATCAGACGGTGGTCAGCGAGCGCGGGCTGACCAGACCGGAACCATCCGGCGCGTGCGCCGGATCGGCGCCGAGGTCGGTCGGCCGATTGCGCTCGTCGACGAAGACAACCTTCGGCGCGTACTCCTTCAGCTCCTGCTCATCCATCATGCCGTAGGCGATCAGAATGACCAGATCGCCCGGATGTACGAGATGTGCTGCGGCGCCATTGATCCCGATGACACCCGAACCGCGTTCACCGGCGATCACATAGGTCTCCAGGCGGGCGCCATTGTCGATATCGACGATGCAGACCTGCTCGCCCTCGAGCAGATCGGCGGCGTCGAGCAGATCCTGGTCGACGGTCACCGAACCGACATAGTGCAGATCGGCGTGGGTCACCGTGGCGCGATGGATCTTCGACTTCATCATGGTGCGCAACATCGCTGTCGCCTTTCCTAAATGTTGGCCTTGGCAGGCTGGGAGTCGGTCGCGGCGGTGCGCGAATCGGGAAGTGTGGGATGGCCGCCGTCGCTAGCGACTGCTTGCAGGTCGCTCGAAACAACACTGCCTATGGGTGCGCCGAGCGCGACGGCAGTGTTGTCGATCAGGCGGGTGGCGCCGACCTTGGCGGCGACGAGCAGCCGCGCATTGCCGTTCGCCGGGGTCGGACCGAGTGTGGACGAGCGCAGTTCGAGGTAATCGACATCGACACCGGGGGCGGCGTCGAGCACCGCACGCGCGGCCGTGAGCACGGCATCCGCGCCGAGTGCGCCCGCATGCCGCCCCGCGGCCAGCGCCGCGGACAGCGCCAGCGCCGATTCGCGCTGCGCCGCATCCAGATACCGATTTCGGGAGGAGAGCGCGAGTCCGTCGGGTTCGCGAATCGTCGGCAGCGCGACGATCCGCACATCCATATTCAGATCGCGCACCATCTGCCGGATCAGCGTGAGCTGCTGATAGTCCTTCTCACCGAAGAACGCCTCGGTCGGGCGCGCGATATTCAGCAGCTTGGCGACCACGGTCAGCATGCCCGCGAAATGCGTTGGCCGGCTGGCGCCTTCGAGCTCGGCGCCGATCGGGCCGGGGTGCACGGTAGTCCGCGGGCCGTCCGGGTACATATCGGACGCGCTCGGCGCGAATACCAGCTCCACACCCTCCGCGCGCAACAGCTCCACATCGGCGTCGAGGGTGCGCGGGTACTTGTCCAGATCCTCGTTCGCGCCGAACTGCAGGGGATTGACGAAGATCGAGACGATGACCACCTGATTGGTCCGCTTGGCCCGGCGCACGATCTCGAGGTGCCCCTCGTGCAGCGCGCCCATCGTCGGCACCAGTCCGACCGTGCGTCCGACACCGCGCAAGGCCTTCGAGACCGCGGCGATCACCTCGGGATCGTGGTGCACGGTCAGCTCACCGCGCCGGTAGGCGCTGGGCCCGATTTGGCGCTCGCGGGGCCCTACGTGGTTACGCACGCTGCCGCCTCCGGGCCCGTCGCTCACGCCGGGCAAATTTCGGATCCACTATCGGCCTCCTTCCAGCAGCTCGATCAGAGCCGGATTGGTCTTCGCGCGCTCGGCCGTGCGCAGCGACATGGCACGATAGCCCGCGGCCAGCCGAGTATCGACGGCCGCCAGAGCGGCCAGATGCGCCGCGACGGCATCCGCGTCGCCACGCGCCACCGGACCGGTCAGCGCGGCCTGCCCGCGGCGCAGCGCGTTGTCGAGTGCGGCCGAGGCCAAGGGGGCGAGCAATCGCTCGGCCAGACCGTTGGGCTGATCGTCGACGATCTGCTGGCCGAGCAGACCGGGACCTGCGAGCGCGGCGCGCAATGCGTCCACCGCGTCCAGGACCACCGTGACCAGGTGATTACTGCCGTGCGCGAGTGCGGCGTGATAGAGCTGGCGATTCTCTTCCTGCACCCGGACCGGCTCGCCGCCCATCTCGATCACCAGCGATTGCGCGATGGCGAAACCGATCTCGTCGGCGGCGGTAATGCCGAAGCAGGCGTTGCCGAGCCGGGCGACATCCTCATCGTGTCCGGTAAAGGTCATCGCCGGATGGATGGCCAGCGGCAGTGCGCCGCGCTCGGCCAGCGGAGCCAGCAGGCCGACGCCATTGGCGCCGGAGGTGTGCGCGACGATCGTGCCCGGCCGGACCCTGCACGGCGATCAGCGCGGTCTGCGCCGACTGGTCGTCGACCTCGGCATCGAATCCCTCGGCGCGCGAGACGAGTTCACGTGCC
>NZ_JBEXLC010000238.1:0-8381 GCF_040609795.1 Nocardia sp. NPDC004604 | reverse complement strand
CAGATTTGTCAGGTGCCCCGCGCGATCGGGGTGATCGGCGGGAGTGGCTGCTACAGCGGCACGTTTCGACTCCACGGCCTCGTCCAGATCCGTCATCGAGCCCGTCCGTTCGAACCGGTTCTGCAGAGCGACCCCGAGATTGTTCAGGTACATCGCGCGATCGGGGTGATCGGCGGGCGTGGCCGCCACCGCCGCACGCCCAGTCTCCACCGCCTCGTCCACATCCGTTACTGTCCCTGTCCGCTTGAACCGGAGGTGCAGCGCGATGCCCAGATTGTTCAGGTGCCCCGCGCGATCAGGGTGATCGGCGGGCGTGGCCGCCACCACCGCACGCCCTGCCTCCACGGCCTCGTCCAGATCCGTCATCGAGCCCGTCCGCTCGAACCGGCTCTGCAGGGCAGTCCCGAGATTGCTCAGATACGGCGCGCGATGGGGGTGATCGGTGGGCAAGGCTGCTACTGCGGCGCGTCCGGTCTCCACGGCCTCGTTCAGGTCCGTTAATGCGCCGGTCCGCTCGAACCGGCGCAGAAGGGCGTTTCCTTGATTGCTCAGGTACATCGCGCGATTGGGGTGATCGGCGGGAGTGGCTGCTACAGCGGCACGTTTCGACTCCATGGCCTCGTCCAGATCCGCCATCGAGCCCGTCCGCTCGAACCGGCTCTGCAGGGCAGTCCCGAGATTGTTTAGGTATACCGCCTGGTTGGGGTGATCGGCAGGCGTAGCTGCCACCGCCGCACGCTGGATTTCCACGACTTCGTCCAGATCCGCCACGGAGCCCGTCCGCTCGAACCGGCTCATCAGGGCGTTCCCAAGATTGTTCAGACGCCCCGTGCGGTCGGGGTGATCGGCGGGCGTTACTGCCACCGCCGCACGCTCCGTCTCCACCGCCTCGTCCACGTCCGCCATCGCGCCGGTCCGCTCGAACCTGCGCCGAAGGGCGAGCCCAAGGTTGTCCAGGAACCACGCGCGGTCGGGATGGTCGGCGGGCGTAGCTTTCACCGCCGCACGCGCAATCTCTGCGGCCTCGTCCGCGTCCGCCGCCGCGCCCGTCCGCTCTAACCTGCGCCGAAGGATAGTCGCGAGACTATTCAGGTACCTCGCGTGGTCGGGGTGATCGGTGGGCGTGGCCGCCACCATGCGCCGCCAAAGCACGACTGCAGCGGCCAACTGCACTGGATCGGCAGTGAGCGAGGCTCTCTCAAGGAGGTCGCGAGCTGTGTCGAAGGCGGCTTCGGCCAACAACGGCAGCAACGGAGCCGGGAATTCGGTCAGGGGGCGGTCGGATACGAACACCTCGGTGAGCGTCGCGATCCCGGCGGACACCTCGTCGTATCCGTCATCGCCAGTCATTTCCCGGCCGCGCAACCAGCGCAGCCAACCGAGTTGCATCCGGGATTCAATATCGCCGTCGCCGACACTAAGTACAGACTCGAGACGGCGAGCTTCGCCGGCTGCTGACGGCTCCATCACTATCTCCGGATCCGTTCGCGCCCGGAGCACCCGACGCGTCACCGCTGCCCGCAACCGTGCGCGCTCCCCATCCACAGACGACGACGAGAGCCATTCTGACGACGGCATGCCACTCCACCCCCATGAGTTAGGGCCTTCGGAGGACCGACTTTATCCAGGGAACAGACTGCGGCGCAGCACAATACGACGGTAGGATCGACCCCGGTCGCACGGTGTACAGCACGGTGCAGGCGGGATCGATCGGCAACCGGGAGGGGGCGGCGGTGGCATCGCCGACAGCAGATACAGGGCGGGTTGCCGTTGGGCTGGCATACCTGTGCACCCACCTGCACGAAATCCGCGACGCTCTTCCTGCCACTGACACGTCTTTGCAGGTTCTGCTCGATGCTCTGTGCAGCGAACCGGCAGCCAGCATCACCACTGCATTGGACGCGGTACACAGCGCTGTCCAACGCGCGGGTGATGCACATGGAATCTATCCGCACACACACCAGCGAGGTCCAACCGCGACCGGCCCGTTGCCCGATCACCTCGAAATCGTGTATCGCTGCCCGCTCGACCGCTGCAGAGGTCGCGGCAGCGACGAGATCGACGCCGACTCACCGTACTGCGCGGTCACCGGACAACCGCTGCGTCGTGAACGACTCACCTGACATGAGCGGATTGTGGGGCGAGATCGCGAAAAAGCTTGCCGACCAGTGGTTTTCGCTGCTGGTTCTGCCGGGCGTGCTCTATCTGGCCGTCGTCACGGCCGCGCTAATCCTCGGCCACACACACCCCTTCGACGCCGACCTGCTCGCGCACCGCATTACCACTTCGGCGCAAAATCCCACAATTACCAGCACAGCCGGGCAAATCACCCTGCTGGCAGCCATCCTCGCCGGTGCTGGCGGTATCGGCCTCGTCGCCCAATCCCTCGGCAGTGCTACCGAATACACTGTATTGTCCACCGGGTTGCAAAGCTGGCCAGCGCCCGCACGATACGTGGCGCAATGCTTGATTGCCAATAGGCGGCGACGGTGGGCCGCCGCAGATGGCGTCTACCGTGCCGAGTACGACAAGGCCCTCACGCCCAACCCCACCGACCGCCCGGATCCGGCAGTACGCCACCGTGCTGCACGTCGACGTACCCGCATCGCCGTCGAACCACCCGAACGTCCTACCTGGAGCAGTGACCGCATCCACACCGCTGCTGTCCGGCTCGACCGCACGTACCACCTCGACCTCGCCACCGTGTGGCCCGCGCTGTGGCTCCTGTTGCCCGACCCAACCCGCTCCGCCATTGCTGTCGCCCGCACCACGCTGTCCCAAGCCGCTACCCTCGCCGCCTGGTCTCTGCTGTATCTGCCTCTCGCCGGATGGTGGTGGCCCGCCGCCCCGCTGTCCGCCATCCTGGCTTTCACCGCCAGACACCGTATCCGCAATGCCACCGACACCTACGCCACGCTCCTGGAAACCGCCGTCCACCTCCACGCCACTACTCTCGCCACCCAACTGGGCGTCGAGAACAACGGCGCCCTCACCCCACCCATCGGGCACGCACTCACCCACCGCCTGAGTACCCCGCTCCCACTACCGGACCGGTAACTCATAACTAACGCCTATCGCCCAGTGCAAGACAGCCAGAACTAACGCTCGCCCATCAAGAAATGGGACGCACCCGGACGCTTCAAGGCCTCGCCGCCACCGGCCAGGAAGCCTGAACCAAACGGGCCGCTGCGCCAAGAATGGCTTTTCTCGTCACTGGCCCTCATGGGCGGTTGCGTCGCCGGACGTCTGCTCATCGGCATGAGCGCGCCTTCGCGAGATCAACTGCCGGCCAACGTTTGTCCCGATTGAACGCGCGGATCGCGGCATTACAGGCTTTACGTGTCGAAGCTGGGCGGTGACGGTCCGTTGACCAAGTAGAGGTCTTCGTGAACGGGCGCGGGGTGAGGTCGAACTCCGGCGAGCCCGGCCAACGCTCGTCGGCTTCGGCGGCGGCCCGTGGCAGGCGACAACTCTCAGGATGACACTCCGTAACAGGTGGCGATCTCGGCGGCGCGGTTGCGCAGTGCGGTGCGCAACCACTGCGGGGCCAGTGCTTCCGCGTTCGTGGCGAGCTGCCACAGCGCCCATTCGGCGTGTCTCGGATCTTGGAAGGTCACCTCCAGCCGCAGCCAGCCGTCGGCGTCGACTTCTTCGGCACGGACGGCCAGCGCGGTGCCCACCAGTTCCTCCCGCCGCGCGGGGTTCACCCGTACCAGCACCGTGACTTGGTCGCCGCCGGTCCGAAACTGCGTGCTGCGTTCCTGCCAGGCCCGGTCCAGATCGACCCGGTCCGGTCGCTGTGCGGGTTCAGGGAGTTCCTCGGCGGCCAAGACCCGGGACAGCCGGTAGGTGCGGTCCGCGCCAGACCTCGTGGCCAGCAAGTAGCCCTGGTCGCGAACGGTGACCAGGCCGATCGGGTCCACCGTGCGCCACTTCGGGGTCTGGTCCACCGCCGCGTAGTGGATGCGCAGCTTGTGTCCGGCGAACACCGCACGCCGAACCTCGCTCGCAATGGTGTCGGGCATCTCCTCACCGAACAGTCGGCGCGAGAACAGGTCGGTCTCCGGGTCGATGAGCAACCGCTGGGCCGCGCCGGTCGCGGTGGCCCGATAGCTTTCGGGTAGCGCGTCGACCACCTTGCGCATGGCCGAAGCGAGCGCCGAGCCGAGGCCGAATGCCTGTGCGCCGCGCCGTGATCCGGCGACCAGCAGGGCAAGTGCCTCGTCGTGATTCAGTCCGGTGAGCTCGGTCTGGAAACCGGGCAACAATGCGAAACCGCCGTGCCGGCCGCGTTCGGCGTAGACCGGGACGCCAGCAGCGGACAGCGCCTCGATGTCGCGTAGCACGGTGCGGGTGGATACCTCCAGCTCGCGGGCCAGCGCCGCCGCGGACATCCGACCGTGCTGGCGCAGCAGCAGCACCAGCGAGACCAACCGGTCGGCGCGCATATGGAACCTTTGCAGAAATACACGACACAAGATGTCGTAATTCGTTGGGAGCCTTATCAGTATGACGAACAAGAGAGTGGCCACTGAGCCGAACGACCTGGGCAGGTACTTCATCGAGCGCGCCAACGCGGGCGACGTCGACGGGCTGGTGGCGTTGTACGAGCCGAACGCCGTGCTGGCGTTCCCACCGGGCAACCTCGCGACCGGACATGCGGAGATCCGCAAGGTGTACGAGCAGTTCGTCGCGGCCGCGCCGGTGCTGTCGCCGGGTAGGCAGCATCCAGCGCTGGTGAGCGGCGACCTGGCGCTGACAGCGTCCACGCTGACCACCGGCGAGGTGACCGTCGAGATCGCCCGTCGCCAGCCGGACGGGTCGTGGCTATGGGCCGTGGACCAGCCAGCACTAGTGCCATAGCGGGGCGGCGGTGGGCCGGCGTGACCGAGCCCACCGCCGCGCAGCGCCGTGTGGACGTGCGGCGCGCGCCGCGCCGGTATCGGCGAGCGCCTCGGACATAGACTTCGCGTCCCGTCACACCACCGAGCCGGTCGGGTGCTGCGATGAGGCGCATCGTGACGATCGGTGTCTACGGCCGGAGCCTCAACAGCATTGCGGCCGATCTTCGCCGGCGGGCAGACCCACTCGAAAACCGCTGACCTGGCGGCACTCAACTCGGCAATCGTGTTGCGTCTGCGGCAGCAGCGGCCGACGTGATTCCGCTTCCGGGCTGTTCCATCTGGGTCAGCTGGTCGTTTTCGGCCGTAGGGCATCGAGCATGAGGTCGAGTACCCGCTCGGTTTGCTCGGAGGAATCGCCAGCCGTGGTGAGCAGAATTCCGAGGAGCATCACCGTGATGTCCTCCGGTTCGACATCGCCACGCAGTGAGCCGGCTTCGGCTCCACGGGCCACGATCGTGGCAATGGCTGCGGTGATCCGTTCCCGGGTTACCGGTACCGCGATCCGGCCCGAGGCCCAACCGGCGCGAAGGGTGTCGGCCATGCCGCGCTTTGTCGCGACGAAGGCGGCGTATTTCCCCATCCATGCACGCAGCGCCGCATCCGGGGGCCGCTGCTGCAGCAGGACCGCGACGCTGTCGGTGACATCGTCGAGTTCGGCGGCGTACACGGCTTCGGCCAGGGCTTCACGGGTGGGGAAATGGCGATACAGGGTGCCGATGCCGACACCGGCGTCATGAGCGATGCCCTCCAATGTCGCGGTCTCGCCGGCATCGGCGAATGCGGCCCTGGCAACCTCGACGAGTTTGTTGCGATTGCGCTGTGCGTCGGCACGGGGGGCACGAGGCTTGTTCCCGGGGGACGTCGGATCGACAGAACCCAATTCGGAGGCACCTCCGGTATAGTTGAAAAAGCGGAGCATCCTCCGTTTCACCTATCGTCTCATGTGGGAGGGCTCCCATGACCGCGAACACCACGTCCCTCACCAAGCTCGCTCCCTCGGGCGTGCCGCGCCCCGGTGGGGCCGGGACGCTCGGCGACCACACCGTGTCGCGCATCGGATACGGCGCGATGCAGCTCGAACGCCTGCACGCCGACCGCGCCGCCGCGATCGCGGTGCTGCGCCGTGCGTGGGAACTCGGGGTCGATCACGTCGATACCGCCCAGTTCTACGGCGACGGCTTCGTCAACGGGCTCATCCGGGACGCATTCGGCCCCGAGGACCGCGTCGTGGTCGTCAGCAAGGTCGGCGCCGACCCCGACCCAGGTGCCGATATCCCGCTGCGGCCGGCTCAGCGACCCGAACAACTGCGGGCCAGCGTCGAGGACAATCTCGCCTCCCTCGGCCTCGATCGGATCCCGGTGGTGAACCTGCGCCGCCTCGACGCCGGGCCGGGCCTGCGGGCCTCCGGCGACCAGGTCGTCGACCTCGACGATCAACTCGCGACCCTGATCACGCTGCGCGACGAGGGAAAGATCGGCGCGATCGGGCTCAGCGGCATCACCCTCGACGGCCTGCACCGGGCCCTTCCCGCCCGGATCGCATGCGTCCAGAACGCCTACAGTCTCGTCTCCCGCGGCGACGAGGGCATGTTGCAACTCTGCGCGGCCGAACGGATCGCCTGGGTCCCGTTCTTCCCGCTCGGCGGCGCCTTCCCCGCCATGCCGAAGGTCACCGACGATCCGGTCGTCGCCGCCGCGGCGCAATCCCTCGACTGCACCCTTGCACAGGTCGGCCTCGCGTGGCTGCTGCACCACGGGCCGAACATAATGCTCATCCCCGGCACCGCCCACATCCGTCATCTCGAAGCCAACATCGCCGCCGCGACGATCGCCCCGCACGACACCGTCATGGCCGCACTCGACACGATCCCGTCGACCTCCGCCGATATTCCGCTCGGTTGAGCACACCTGTTGGGATGCAACCGGCCCGGCCGCACGGGTACCGCTGCGGGCGGGCCGACCCCGACGATGACTTGGCCGACGACGAGTTCGACCGCGACGACTGTGGTGGGAACGCTCCCTACCCTGAACCGGATATCACGTAACCAGCGTGAGCGAGCAGTTCATCAGGTCGGATTCAGCTGTCACGTACTCGTAGTAACAGCAGTCCGAGAGGTGTCAGCGTGCGGCTGGCGACTTCAGGAAGGGTGCCGGAGCAGCTAGGTCACGACTCGCCGTAGGCAACATGCCGAACACCAGCTCGGCGGTGCGATCAGTCGGTGATATAGCGCGCTGCCCGATCCGGCAGGACCCCTGCTCGGACGAGTTCCTCGTAAATCCGCTGCTGCTCATCGTCGAGATTCGAGTACAGCATGTCGTACGCCAGATCTTCCTCGGCGAGCACCGCGACCGGATCCCAGTCGTCACCGAGCGCCGCGACGACGGCGCTGCGCCGCCGTGCCTCGTCCAGCGTGAGATCGTAAGCAAAGTCAAAATTGTGGTCGGCCATTTTGGGCATCTCCAACCAGGTTCTTTCCAAAAACGAAGTGACGACGATGCCCAACCACGCCTTCTCGGGCAATGACCTGCATCACATTCCACGGTTGGCCTTCGTCACATTTGATGCCCGTGCGCGGACTGGACCATGGAGTAGATGCGTTCACACAATCGCCACGACACAGTCCACCGCTGAAGTCGGTCACAGCCACGGTTCAGCCGCGCCGCCAACAGAGCGGAACTCGCCAATGGCCGTCGATGGCGCCTGGGTGCTGTTGTTGCCACCGCTGCTATTCCCCCGAGCCGAACATCCCTGCACCGATCGAACGCGAACTAGGTCGTACACCGACAACGAGCCCCGCTATTCGGCATAAGCGCGTGTTCGCGAGATCAACTGCTGGCCAACGTTTGTCCCCGATCGACCGCGCGGGTCACGGCATGAGCGGTCACTCGCTCTAATTGCAGTCGGCGCGCTGTTGCTGTTCTCGCATTTTTGCAGTCGGAATGGATCGGAGCCCAGGCGTCCGACTTGGCGACCGATCACAATCAGGGTGAACGGCGGTGTGCATTCATTCGTCGCTGACGCGGATGATCGTCTTGCCGGGGCTATGCCTGCCGGGGCTGAAGGCGTCGGGTGCCTCGGCGAGGGGTCGGACGGCACCGATGGCCGGCTTGATGCGGCCGTCGCGCAGGCGCGTGGCGAGCTCGGTGAGTTGGGTGCGGTCGGGTTCGACGACGAAGAAGACCGCGCGTCCGCTGTCGGGCTGGATCGTGGGTGGCACGGCAATGGTGACCAGGGTTCCGCCGGCGCGTACCAGGGCGGTCGAGCGATCCAGGACGTCTCCGCCGATCACGTCGAATACCACATCGACTTCGCCGACCTGCTCCAGCGGTTCAGTGTCCAGGGCCAGGAAGGTGTGCACGCCGAACGTGAGCGCGCGGTCGCGGTCGCGCGCCCGGCCGGTGCCGATGACTCGGGCCCCGGCCTCGCGCGCGAGTTGCACCGCGATCGAGCCGACACCGCCGGCGGCGCCGTGGATC